>CAYNKU010000001.1:0-24435 GCA_964397865.1 uncultured Pirellulales bacterium
GCCTTACCGGGTGAAACCCGACCGTCTTCGCGCGAGTATGGAAGGCAGCGAATATATCGGCCTTGTTTATCACCGCAGCGGTAAAAATAAAGATATCTCGGAAAAAGAGCATGGATATCGTCCGCACAAAACAGCCTTATCGCAAATCAATCAGCGATCATCCGAACAGTTCGTTTTAAGTCCCGCTTTGTTGTACTCTGACTCGGCAGTTAAATCCGAGAGTCTGACGGAAATTCATATCATATTATTGTCGGTGTTTTCACCCGGCATTCTTACCCGCGGTCCCCCGCTTTGGCAGGTCAGCGAACTTTGAACGTATACACAGGAAGTTTTTTGTTTGTGTACGAATAATGTTGGAACGCATATTTTGAAAGGATAACAAGATGAAAAAGGCGATATTTACATTGATGATAATCGCCCTTGGAGTTACGCCTGCGTTTTCAGTACCAAGCATCCGTTTCAGTCCCGGCGGCAGCAGTCCGGGAGCGTGGGAATATGACGGAGCGGGAACTTTTTCTTTCACTCAGGAGGTTGTAATCGAGCAGGTTTACGGCGGCACGAGCGACAGCCTGGTCGGCAGCTATGTTTATATTCCGGACCTAACGGTCACGGGCGCGGTCGGCGGTCCTTACGATCTGACAAGCACCGGCCCGATAGAGATAAAGGCTTCCGATGGAACCGTGCTTGTCTCCGGAACGCTCGGCTACGGTGATCTGGTGCCCGTGGGAACTATCGGCGCCGCTTATACGGAGCTGAAGATGGATATCACCGATATTACCGTCAACAATACCGTCGGTTCCGATGTCCTCGCAGCGCTAACGCCGTACGACGGGATGGATTTTTCACTCTCGATCGTCGGCAGCATATATATAAGCGATATGCTTGAAACGGGCATCGCCGAGGGCGGAACCTTCAGCGGAAGCATGACAATTCAGTCGGGGCAGGCACCGAATGCTCCCGCGCCGGGCGCGGTACTGCTGGGTTTTGTTGGTACTGGTCTTGTGGGCTGGCTTCGAAGAAGGAGAACTTTTTAAAGAATTGCTTACATCGACTATACGTTAATTAAAAAAATCGAGACTAAACTTCGATCCCGCTTTTAAGGCGGGTTAAATGGGAGGAAGACATGAGACACTACTTATTTATCTCGATCGCGATACTTTGTATTGCAGGCGTTGCGAACGCCGCGACCTCCTTTACATACGATGACGGCGGCCTGGGCTTTGCCGACCTCGATGTGAAAGTAAGTCAGTATATGACGGCGGTATACGGCAGCTCGGTTACCGTGGACGGTGTTTTCGTGGCGAAAGACACTGATTTCAATCCGACATACTTTATTTCGACTTTTACCAATCCCGGAGGCGATTTCACGATAAGCTTCGACTCAAAGCCGATCTACTCGGCGTCGTTTGACTGGTATGTCTTCGAGGTAACAGAAGGGGCTGACTTTCAGTGCATCGCCTACGATGAATACGGAAATGTCGTCGATATGGCGACATATGATGCCGGCACAGATCCCGGCGGCAGTTCCGGACCGATGTTATACGGCACGGGGGTTACAACCTTGTATTTCTCCAACTCCAGCTTCCATGATATCGGTATCGACAAGCTTGTTGTAGGCAGCGGAGGCGGCGGCAGCGGTATTCCTGGGCCGGGTGCGTTAATCCTCGGCAGTATGGGGGCGGGCCTTGTAGGCTGGCTTCGCAGGAGGAGAAGTCTGTAAGAAATTACAGATTTGTATGCGTTATAAAAAAAGGGCAAAGCATCAAGGCTTTGCCCTTTTTTGTTTAAGAGTTTAAAAAAGTGTAAGCGTTCACAGGCAAAATGTGTATTTTATGTCATTGCGAGGTCCTGCAAGGGCCGTGGCAATCTCAACGCTGGGTTGAGACTGCCGCGCCTCCCTTTGGTCGGCTCGCAGTGACAGGAAAACGATCTTTACAATCCGTGAACGGTTACAAAAAAGTTTATTGCTGCCAGAGCCAATGGTCGCTGAAGATCGACATGTCCGCAAAATCCACGAAACCATAGTTGTCAAGGTTCTGTATGCACTTTTCTTCGGTCATCCATTTTTCAGCGAAGACCGAGAAGTCGTAAAAGTCGACTTTGCCGTCGATCGCCAAATCGGCGATGTTGCCGTTTTTGCTGGCGTGCGATGTATTACCATAGGCGCCCATATTGACCCTTTGACCGTTGGGCCAGGGTTCGGCGATATAATCCGAATCCGGGTCGCCGGCGTCGATACACAAACTGGTATTCGGATCGGTTGTCCAGCTTTGGCTGTTCGGATCCCATCTGCCGTAGGCGCTTGCGAGGTGAAGATCCCAGAGGTCGGGCGGGGTGTTTTCGTCGAAATACGCAAAACACGGGTCGGCGTCGATATTTCCGTCACCGCTGTGACCGCCCTGGATGTCGCTGTATACGATAACGGGGGTTTCGTCGACGGCGTGGATTTGTTCGAGGCTGTTTGACCAGATAATGGAATTGGCTACCAGCGGGACGCCTCCGAGGCTGTACATCGCGCCTCCGCTGTATTCGGCCGAGTTGCCGACGATGGTGCAGTTGACAACGAGGGCATCACTTAGTACGCACCTAATCGCGCCGCCCGTGGTGCCGGCATAGTTGGCGGCTATGATGCAGTTGAAAAGGGCGAGACCGCTGTTATTGCAGTATACCGCGCCTCCGCCCCAGTCCGAGGTGTTATCGATTATTACGCAGTTACGGAACATCGGGCTGCTGTCGATGCAGTAAACCGCGCCGCCTGAACCTTGTGAATAACCGCCGGTCATAGTAAAGCCCGCGATCGTGCAGTTTGGCTGCTCGCCGCTGTTGAAATAGAAAATGCGTCCATTGCCGTCGGGGTCGATGATCGTCTGTGCGACTGTTTCGGGGTCGTTGGGTTCGGTGCTTTTGATAAAGAGATTTTTCCCTTCGCAGTTAAAACCGTTTACATCGTTCGGCGTGTAGATGCCGGGGCTGACGATGATGATATCGTTATTGTCGGCGGCGGTTATGGCGTCCTGGATTTTTCTGAACGGGTCTTCGTAGTTTCCCGTGCCGGGGTCGTTGGGGCCGGCGCTATCAACATATATAGTTTGAGCCGGGCAGATGCCCGCCGCCCAGAGCAATATAATCATAACTGTAATGCGAGACATATTAATCCTCCTTTTTTTGTAAATCAGTTCGTTATTCCATCGGGCCATCGGATGCGCCAGTTGCCGATACCATCCCACCAGAACGGGATATTGTCTATCGGTGCCGGATCGGCGCACTTTTGTCCGGCCAGTTCGCGGGTCATCCGGTGCAGCAATTTCATACATCCGAGCCCACCAATTTGCCAGGCACAGAGGCCTATATCCACCACCTGTGCGCGGACGGATTCGTCGTTGGCGCGGGCGTCAGTTAATTCGGCGAGTTTCTCGGCGTAGGGTTTGAGGGCCTCGGTCCATCGGCGGCGGCGGAGCTTTTCTTCGGCCAGCACGCGTTTTAACAGGTCCTGTCTGGCCTGATGTGCGAGCTGTTTTGCGAGTCTTGTTTGAGCGACGCGGTTTCGGCGATGCCTGCGGCTTGCCGGCAGAGTCATTTCGATAAGGCCTATTGCGGGGTCGACGATTATCCAGACCAGAAAAGTTGTCCAGAGACTGCCGGTGGCGATTACGAGCAGATAGTCGGCTGTATTTGCCGTGCCTGTTGCGGCGATCAGACCGCCGGCTGCGCCGAGAAAGGGGCAGGTGTCGTAAAAGAAACAATACCAGGGTGACGTCGTCAAGATGTGCTCGATTTTTATTTTCTGACTCCGCGCGACGCCCCTGTAAATCGCGAACAGATACAGGCTGAGAAGCATAAACACCGCCAGGGCCGAATAGGGCGTTAATGAAACGATGAACCACCAGCTTCTGCCGGCGCTCAATAGTGCTATAACAAGCAGATACCCTGCGCAAAGTATGAACCACAGCGTAGCAGCAAAATGAACCAGTTTGGACGCTCTTGGGCGGTTCATTAATTTAACTCCCCCTATTGTGCCTGTTGTCACGGCCGATATTTCAGGAAAGCCGGGACGGCGGCCTTATCCTACCTGTAGCTTCCGGGGCCCTCGACGATATTGACGGTCGAAAATGCCCGCCCGATAGGCCTGACCGCTTCTTCGATCTTCATGGCTATAGCCGCCAAAACCGTAGGCGGAACGAAAATTATATCACCTTCTTCGAGCAGCACGTTTTTGCTAAGGTCGCCGTGAGCGATCATTCGGGCATAGTTTAGTTCGAATATTTTTGGCTTGCCGTTCGGATCGCGGGAAGGCCTTATTACCTGCACGCGTTCTTTCCACGCCAGTACCGTCGGCCTTGCGCGGGCGAGTGCGTGCAGTACGGAGTCCCGGCCGGTGACAACCTTCGGGCCTTCGTAAAACACCTGCCCGAGGACATAATAGAAGCTGCTTTCGAAGACGACTACCCTGACGTCGATGGGTTTGTCTCCGACGAGGCTGTAGAGTGACGTGACCCTTGCGGTGATCGCGTCGGAGAGTTGTTTTGGCGTCCTGCCGGCGGCCATTATTTCCCCGAGCTTCTCGAAGCTTACCATTCCGTCGGGACGTATACGCTGTCGCTGAAGATGGATTTCGGGCACCCTGGAACATTGGATTTCGATTTCGTCCGGCGGCTGAAGAATATAGCTTTGGGCTGTTACGTCGACGGCCTTTGGTCTGGTGAATGCCTGAATGTCCTGCGGATTCGATGAGAAACACCCCCCTGCGGTAGCTGCCAGTGCCAGTGCTGCATAAAAGATAACATGGTATCGCATTTTTCTCCTCCTTTGCTTTGGCTCCTTGTTTTTTAAATAAAAGGCTTGGCTTTTATTTTCCCGCGTCCTTATTTATGAAACGATTCCCGCGACAGAATAATAACTAATGGTCTATATCCTGTGAATCAGGTGAAAATCTGTTTTTATTACCGGTTTTATTACTGTAATCAGCATAGGGTAATCCATTATGGAGCGGAACGTGGTTTTGAAGATCGATTGTTCGGTCTCTGCCTGGAATTGGCCGCTTTGACCGCGGGAGCGATTCGAGGATTTCGGTTACTTTTTTCCCCTGATGCGGCCGGGCGAACCGGCCTTTGCGGGCTTTTCGGAGATGGCGATCGCGGCGGCGGGTTCGAGTTTGGCCTCGGCGTAGTAGCGGTTCACATCCTCGACAAATCTCAGCAGAAGCAGGATCTTGTTTTTGACCCGCACCCTTCTGTAGATATTACGAAGATGCGTTTTAACGGTGCCGTGTCGTATCGAAAGGGCCTTTGCGATCTCATCGTTGTTAAAACCCCGGCAGACCAGGATCGCGACCTGCAGTTCTCTCGGCGTCATGTGGTATCGCTTTTTGAGAAAGACCCAGTGCTTTTCGTCGAGCAGGACACCGGCCGGCCTTTTAAAAAGTGCATCTTCTTTTTTCGTATCTTTATCGACTGACAGGTTTGGCATAGCTCTCCTCGCGAGACAATTGTTTAAGCAGATTTTGTGATTCGGTTATTTGTGACTGCGACAAACCTCCGTTTTGAGAACTCAATTTTAAGGCCATCCGCAAATTTTCCAGTGCGCCGGAGTTGTTTTTCATAGCGGCGAGGGTTCTTGCGAGATGGAAATACGAGCCCGCAAGCGCCGGCGAACCCTGCGGATACAGCCTTACGCATCTTTCGAAATCCTTGGCCGCCCTCCGGTAATTGCCCAATCTATAAGATATTACGCCGTGAGTATCGACAAGGTCGATATAATCGGGCGCTTTTTTGAGTCCCTGTTGGGCGAGCTGACGCGCTTTTTCGTACTCGCCGTGATTTTCGCACATTATCCAGGCCAGATTGTTGATCGCGACGACGGCGTCCGGGTCGGTTTCGAGGATGCGCTCGTAGAGCCCGGCTGATTCGTCGACCCGGCCTGTGATCTGCAAGAGCATGGCAAGGGTAAACATTGCCTGGGCGGTATCGGGATTATTCTTTAAGATATTTCTAAGCAGGTTTTCGGCTATTACCAGGCCGTCACTGTTGCCGGCGGCGACGAGCTGGTTGGCGATGGCGGTTAACACTGCTACATTATCTGTACGTTGTTGAAGGCGGTTTATCTTCTCTGTCAGTTTTTGCCACCTGGTATCTTCGATGAGACATTTGGCGTGTGCGAGCGGGGCGTCGGGCTCCTCGGGCGCTAATTGATAAAGCTTCTCGAACCGCTCCTGGGCCTGGTTTTTTTGGCCCGCTTTATATAGTGCTGTGGCAAGGGCGATATCGACTTTTCTGCGCTCCTTCTGATCGCATCGGTCTAACAGGTCCGTAAGAACCGATGCGCTTTCGGCGTTGCGGCCGGCGGCTATGCATGTCTCGGCCAGTTCCAGCGCTATACGGATGTCGGCCGGCTCACTCCGGTAGAGGGCTTTGAGAGCGGGTATCGCGAGCTCGGGCGCGGTGGCGGCTTCGGTTCTGGCTTTTAATAAAAGCAGTTGTTTGTTTTCGGGCGAATAGGCAAGGGCGTGTAAAAGAGTGTCCATCGCTTTTGCCGGCTGGGAGGCGCTTAGATATATCTGTGCCAGCAGCGCCCAGGCTTCGGGTGTTTTGGGAGTTTCCCGGACGATTGTTTGCAATATTTCGGCGGCCTCGCTGATTTCAGGCGAGGTGCCCCTGGCTAAAAGCAGGTTGGCTTTATAGAGTTTTAAGTCGATATCGTACGGGTTTGCGGCGTGGGCTTCTTCGAGAAGCTGTGAGCCGAGGTTCATTTTTTCTCTTTCGGGGCTTGAGAGCAAAAGCGTAATGGCGCGTTTCTGGATATTAATATTGGCCGGGGCGATCTCGAGGGCCTTTTGTATATCTTCTATCGCAGCCTCGAATCGGCCCACGGCACGGTTGAAATCACTTTTGGAAATCCACGGCTGGACGCTGTCGGGTTCTATGGCGGCCGCTCGCTCGAAATCCGCGCCGGCAAGGTCTTTTTTGTCCAGCAGGAAATAGGTCCGTGCGCGGATGATATAGGCTGAAGCGCTGCCGGAGTTTTCTATAGCCTGGTTGCAAAGGGCAAGGGCCTGGTCGGGGTTTTCCCGGCGAAGGTTAAGATCAACCATCGCGGCGATAACGGACACATTCTGCGGCTCGAGGAGCCTTAGTTTATCGAGCAGTTCGCCGGCCTGGTCGTATTTGCCCCGGCGGATTTTCAAAAGCGCGAGCGACAACGAGACCTGGTTATCGTTCGGATCGCGGGCCATCAAATCTTCTAAAACGGTCTCGGCGGAACCGATCCGGCCCTGCCTGATATGGCTTTGCAGTTCGAGTATGGAGAGCCTGGGGTCGTTTAGTTTTTCATTGGCGAGGCGATTTAGTATCGCATCGGCCTGCTCGTATTCTTTGGCCTTGTACATTGCCGAAACGGCGGAGACGATGATGCGTATATCCTCGGGTGAGCGGTTCAGCGCTTCGCGATAGGTCGCGACCGCCAAGTGCAGTTCACCGGCTTTTTCGTAGGCCTGTGCCAGGAGCATCCGGCTTATCTGGTCGTCGGGATTTTCAACTATATTTTCTTTGAGCAGCTCGACTATCTGCGGATAATAACCCTCGAATTTATCATCGCCAAGCCAGATACCCGCCTGCGCGCACCGCCACTGCCAGCCGTGCTCGCCTTCCAGGGCTTTTATCTGGTCGACAATTTCCTGGGCGAGAGTTGTATCCTGTTTCACCCGGTCGTATTTTAGAAGTTCCCACCTGACCGGGATATCGTAAGGCAGTTGCTCCGACAGCTCCGAAAGCAGTTCTACGGCCTTGTCGTTTTGCTGCCAGAGGTTGTAATATCGCGCCAGGGCAATACCCAGATCGCGTTTGCGGTACGGGTTAGCGGAGCCCGTTATTGCCGCTGTGAGCATTTTTTCGCATTCGCCGCGGTCACGATGGAGATTCAGTAAGTTGGCGAGATACATCACCGGGGCGGTGCTTTCAGGGAAATCTTCGAGCACATTATAGAGTTTCGAGACGGCCTGGTCGATATTGTCCTGTGCGGTTAATAGTTCGACGCGGGCAAATTCGATCTCGAGTTTTTTGTCGTCTTTAGCTTCAAGGCGGGCGAGAAGCTCTTCGGCGGCGGTATAGTTTTTTTGGCGAAGTTCGGCGTGGAATTTCAAAAGCAGTATCTCTTGCGAACCGGAGGTTAGTTGTTCCAGTTCGTTTAGTTTTTCTTCTATCCGCTCCCATGCGCCGGCCTCGGCGGCGGAGCCATCTGCGCTTAGCAATTCTATTTGCGCTCTTAAGTAAATCAAAACGGCATCGAAGCTGTCGGGTGAAACATCGAGAGCCATTCGCGCCTGCCGGGCGACGCGGGGCCAGTTGCCTGTTTCGGTTAAAAGCCGCGAGAGTTCCAGATGCGCTTCGAGCAGGTCGGGCTGTTCGGAAATGAGCCTGCGAAGGTGCAGGATCGCGGATTGATCGTCGCCATAAAGAGACAGCGCTTTGGCGAGTGCGAGTCGTGTCCTCGCGGAGTTGTCGCCTAACTGGATCGCCCGGTGCCACGCCTGGACGGTTTTATGATCCTGCCGGCGTGCGCCCGCGAGCAGGCCTTCGAGAAATACCGTCACAGCCGGGGCGATACCTTTTTGTTTGAGTTTTTCAATGTATTCGGCCGCCAGGTCGGTCCGGCCGGAACGTATGAATAATTCCGCGGCTACCGGCATAAAATCCCAGGGCTCAGCGGAGAGTTCTTTCAACCCTTCCTCAGCGACAGCCTGCATCTGTTCGGCGGAGTTGGTTTTTATCGCGACCATCGCCCAGCTTTGCCACAACTCCAGCTCGGTCGGATTTTGCCGGCGCAGTTGTTCGAGATGCGAAAGGGCATCGTCGAACATATTGGCGTTTGCCAGTTCGCGCGCGATTCTTAAACGCACGGCAGGGTCGGACAAATCCAGTTTTTGAGCTTTTTCGAGGTCCTGCAGGGCTTTTGTGGTTTCGTGTTTTTCAAGCAGCGAACCTGCGCGGAGAATGTAGGCATCGGCCGAATCGGGATTACTTTTTATCGCCTCATCGAACCAGTATTCCGCGCTTTCGCTGCCGGTCTCGGTGAGCTTTTCACTTATTTGGGCCATCGCCTGGTAGGCGGGGATATGCCGAGGGTACTCGTCGATTATTTTTCGCAGCAGGGAGACAGCCTGGTTGTTTTTGCGCTGTCGGCTAAGTGATATCGCGCGGATGGTGGCGATTTCAGGGCTCTTGTTCGTCTGAAGATAACGCTCGGCGATAAGTTCGGCCTCGGTGGCGATATCCAGTTCGATGTAAAGATTCACGAGCTTCCGCGCGGCGGCGGAATTATCATTTTCAAATCTGAGCACACTTCTATAAGCGGCTATCGCCTGCTGGATATTGTTTCTTTTCAGAGGTCTTATTCGAAGCTGCGCGTCGGCATACTTGAGCAGGATCGGGACATCGGACTGGTTGATGGCAATGAATTTTCCGAGGTTCGTCGCCGCGGCCTGCCATGAGTGATTATCGTATGCCTCGAGGCCTGCTTTGAGCGATTCGGCGCCTCTGCGGTTTAGCTGCCATTTTCTAAGGCCGAAGGCCGATATCGCCAATACCGCCAGCGAAATTATCAAGACGACCACAGCGGCCCAGTTAAACTTGCCTTTGGACATATTTGTTTCCCCCTTCGAAGAAAGAATTCTCAGAACCGGTCAATAAAATTGATTATAAGTTTTGCGGCTGTTCGCCGGCATACGGATAAGTCCAGTAGAAGCGAGAGGTTTCTTGTGTACTGTGTATCGTAGTAGATCCATTCCTGGAAATCGCGATGCGGCTGTCTTGTTCTGCATATCTGCCACAAGCCCGTGATGCCGGGCCTGACCGAGAGCCTGGCGTCTCTCCAGAAAGGACATTGCGAATTTTCTGATTCCGGCGAAGGACGCGGGCCCACTACGCTCATCTGCCCGAGGAGAATATTGATGAACTGCGGTATCTCGTCGAGGTAAGTATCGCGTAAGAACCTGCCGACAGCCGTAACCCGCGGGTCGTCTTCGACCTTGAACTGCGGGCCGTCGACCTCGTTTTGTGACCGGAGATTGTCCTGAATTTTCTCGGCGCCGGTAAACATCGTTCGAAATTTAAGGCAGTAAAATTCTTTTCCTCCCCGGCCCTGGCGTCTGTCCCTGAAGAACACGCCGCCGGGAGAATTTAGTTTTATCGCAAGGGCGATTACCGGAAATACCGGCGCGAACAGGATTATCACTGCCACCGATGCTGCGATATCCGCGATCCGCTTGCCGAGGCGCGCGTAGGAAAACCATCGCCATTGGCGCAGGTTTTGTTTTGGCGGGCAGGCTCCGGCCGCGTGCGGCAGGGCGGGTTTACTTCGAATCGAAGAGAATTTACGTATGGGCTCTGTCGCGAAGATAACACGATTCTGGATTACAGCCGCGGCGGGTATTTCGACGCCGGGGCCTATTACCGAGACCCTGACCAGCGCCTGCGAAGCGATCTTTACATCATCACCGATAATGCTCGGGCCGATGACGATGGCGTCTCTGGCGATACGGACGTTTTTGCCGAAGATAACTTTGCCGAAAATCTTCGCCTGCGGCGATATTTCAATACTGCCACTTTTCATATTTTTACTTTTTCGAAGTGTTGTTTTTTCAATCCTTCCGGGATAATCCGGCGCGTCGAGGTTAGCGGTGAGAAAACTCAAAAGCCCGGCTTCGGTTTCCAAATCGAGCACGGTTCCGCCGATTTTTATTCCGCAGGATTTGACGGATTTGTTTTCGCATCGCTCACAAAACGCCTTGAAACTTTTCGGCAGCATATAATCGCCCAGTGCGCGTCCGACGCCGGCGGGTCTGATAAAGATATGATGGGGCCAGTCTTCGGACATCCTGGCAGGCTGGACCGAATCCGAATACAGCCGGCAAAAGCCCGCGATATTTCCGTTCGTGGTAAACAGGACTTTTTCGCGGCAGGCCGAAAGGGCCGGATCGATAGTTACCGCGATCATATCCGCTTTGCACTCTGCTAATATCCGCTCGAAGTGCGCCGGCGGCGCGGTCGCAAGAAATCTGCCGTTGGAAAGAATAAACGGTTGCCCCTTTTTTTCCGAGGGCCTGTACATCAGCAGCCGACCGTTGTAATAGACTACCGGGTTATCTTTCAGCACGGGTTTTATTCGCCACTTCTCCGGGATGGTAATGATCGGGCAGCCGTTATTTTCGAATCGGATCAGGCGCGCGAGTTTGCAGAGAGTGACCTGGGCCATTGTCTCGCTTGTCTCGGCAAGCCGGAGCAGTCGCGGGCGTACGGACCAATCGCTCCGGGGGGAATTGTGAATTACTATTAAATGCATATTTTTTACTGTCCGTTGTTTTTTGTGCTTTTGTTTATCGCCAGCAGCATCTGGCTTTTCTTGGTTTGGGTGCTGTTTTTGCCGGTTCTGTGGGCTTTTGAGGCATATCCGTAGCCGTAGGGGTTATAGCTGTAGCCCATTGGAACGTTATTTAAGACTATTCCGAGTACCTTGACACCTATGTGAGTGAGCCTTTCGAGGGCTTCTTTGAGATCGGGACTTTCGGTATGGCCGGCAAAGCTTGTCAGTACCGCCGCGCCGGCCATCTTCGCCCAGACCAGGGCCTCGGGTACCGCCAGCACGGGCGGTGAATCTATGATCACGTGTTCGTATCTGCGGCTCACAAGCTCCATAAGTTTGTTTATTCTGCGGGGAGTTATTAGATTACAGGCGCCGCTGGCGCTGCACGCGCTGGTGGTGAGGACATCGAAGCCCGGGATCGGCATCCGGCAGATCACATCTTCGAGTTTCTTTCCCATCATAAGCTCGCGCAGGCCGCTGCGCGGATACTGCAGCTTAAGGAACCTGGCGATATCGGGCTTTCGCAAATCGCCGTCTATTAGCAGCACGGTCTTTTGCGCCTTTGCGATACTCGTTGCCAGATTGATCGATAAGGTTGTTTTGCCTTCCCTCGGTCCGGGACTGGTGATCGTGAGAAGCCGGGGCAGCCCTTCGCCGCTGAACAGCCCGAGGTTTGTGCAGATGGTCTGGTAGTCGTCGGCAACGCAATGCGGCAGAAGCGATTTTTTGATATCATCTGAACGGGTCGTAGTCCCGATTATCCTGACGCCCACGTGTTTGACCACATCTTCGGGGGTTTTGAGGCTCTGGTCGGCCCTGTCCCTGAGGATCGCGAAGAAAACCCCGATCGCAAGCGAACCGCATACAAAGGCGGCTATGAATTTTATGCGCTTATCCTGCAGCGGCGCGATACTTGCGTAATAAGCGACGGAAATCCTTGCAGGGCGTTTCCTTTCCATATCGAGTTCCTGAATACGCCGCTGTACCGTTTCATAAAGCTCCTTGGTCAAACTGAGCTGATCCTCCAGTGCCGCAATAGCAAGCTGCTTTCGGCCGAGTTCGATGGTATTGGCGTCTTCGGCGGCGAGCATGGTTTGCAATCGATATTCGTAAGCGACAGCTTCTTCCAACTCGTCCCTTAGGCTGTTGGTCTGCTGGATATCGTTTTTTGTCATCTCCTCGGTCACCATTTTCTCGAACTCGTCGTTGACCTGCTGCTGTCGCTCGATAAGGCGCTGCCTGAGGATTTCCACCAGTGAGGCCCTTAGCTGAATTTCCGGATTGGAAGATGCCAGAGTCTGTCTGGCCCTGAGCAGCGACTGCTCGGCATCGGCGACGCTGGCGGTGAGGTTCTGCGTCATCAGGTCGGCGTTCTGGAAGTCGTTGCGCATTCTCATCAATACTTCCGGAGCGATGGAATGATTTTCGGCGTGCCTGAGAAGCTGCACTTTTACTTCGAGTTCGATCCGGCGGGATTCCACTTTTGTGAGCTCCTGCTGCAGTTGGGCGACTCTTTCGAGCATCATATCGTGCCGGCCGCCCAGAGTCACGGTTCCGTATTCCTGAGCCATCCGCAGGATTTCCTGGCGCTGTCTTTCGATATTATCGCTCAGCGCCCTGCGTTCGTTTTCGAGAATGGTCAGCTTCTGGTCGCCGCCTTTGGTTTCATCGGAAACCACTATCGCCATATACGCGACGACGAAGGAATTAACTATGATTTCAGCCTCGGCGGGGTTGCGGCTTTTCATATTTATTTTTATAAGTTCGCTGTTTTTTTCCGGGATGATAGTGAGGTCCTCTCTGAGCAGGGCGTCTTTTAGTCTGGCAAGAGGTTCTTTGGCGGGCGAGGAGATATACCTCGAACGCAGAGTGTCGATTAAACCGCCCGAGTCCTGCAGGAAAGCCGCGTTCCTGCTCGATAGATCGTCGGCTACTCTCTGCAGTACGGTGTCGCTGACGAGGAGGTCGGCCTGGGTGTTCATGAAATTTTTGTACATCGGTATCACGCCGTCGGAATCCCTGTCGTTAAAAAGAATGCTCGGAATTACCGGCGCGACCCTGATGGCGGCGGTCGCCTGATATGAAGGTTTTATCAGAAGCCATATCCCCGGGATGCCGATCGCGCAAAGGATAACAAAGGTAAGCAAAACAACCCGCCATCTTTTCAGAACGGATTTGAAGGGACTGGAGTCGGCGACTTCTTCCGGCGCCGGCGGTGATGCGAATTCGACAAGCTCTGCCGGATTGCGGCCGGAATTATATTTTTCGAGATTATTCACTTTTTAACCCCTCACTTTTTACAGAGACGATATTATTTTTTATGGCTGGCTATGATCAGCAGCTTGCGGCTCTGCCGCGGCCCGGAAGTCATTACTTTCAGCAGCCACAGTTCCAGTATCACGGCTCCCAGCGCCAGCGGCATCATTCCGTAGCCGCCGAAATCGTGGAATACCTTCTCCCATCTTTCGGCCGGGATCATCGTAAAGGCGACCGACGTGATGGTTAAACGGATCGAATTGCACAAAAGCGCTATCGGCAGGGCCGATATGAATACTATCAGCTTCTCCCACCAGCTTCTGCGGATCAGCAGGAGAACCAGCATTATGACCACAAAAAAAGAAGTGACCATTCGCAGGCCGTTACAGGCCTCGGCGACAGCTACGGTCGCGCCGCTTAGATGGATTATATTGCCTTGTCTTATGACAGAGTAGCCTATCATCTCCAGCAAAAAGACCGCCGAGGTCGTAGCGAGTTCCTGAAGCGGCAGCATTACCGCTGAATGAATACTCCTCGGCAGCGGCAGCATAAGACACAGAAACACCAGTACCATCGATACCCCGCGAAAGAACTGCCATCCGAATAAAAACAATGTCAGCGACGCGATGCTCAACACTAGCGACAATCTTTCCGCTGAAGCGTACATAAAAAACAAGCCGAAATACCGCAGGGCCTGTGCGAAGAGCAGACCCGCGAGTCCCCAGATCGAGGGCCGGATACGATAGCTCGCTATTTTTTTCCGCCGGGACCACAATACATAACCAGCGAGCAGCGGCACGAGCATACCGCTGGAATATTCATCGCTGACCGTCCAGATATTCCACAGGTCGGTCAACCCCGGCCAGTACGACCACAGGAAAACAAATCCGAGAACAGCCGCCGCCATAAGGGGCAGCAGGTTTTTGTTTAGGTTTTTCGTTTTCACCGATGCTGGCATCACCCGGCTGACTTTTTCAATAACCGGCTCGACCGCACGGCGCAATGGGGCGGTTTGTTGACTCAGATTCGTCAGGGCTTTTTGAGAGGCGGTTTTAATTACGCCCTGTTTTTTGCGCGCTACAGCACGGTCGCAGATGATACTATTATCGGCTGCGGTGGTATCGTAATCGATGACGCAGTTTTTCAGCCTGCAGTTGCCGCCGACTTTAGAGCCGTCCCACAATACCGTCTCTTCGAGCAGTGAATTATCGCCTACAAAAGCGCCTCGACCGATCACCGCCGGCCCGACGATCGTTACGCCTTCGGCGATGACGGCTCGCTCGGATATCAGGACGGGTTCATATATTCGCACATCGGGACTTAATCTGGCGGAGGGCGAAATCCAGATATTTTTCGAGGAGCTTCTTCGGCTGGAGGGAAAATCGGCATTGACCGCTCCGGCTCTAACGAGATAATTCGAGACCGCCGCCAGATATCCGTCCCGGTCGCGGAAATTTCCGAGGTTCTGCGGCAAAAAGCCGCTGTGCGCCGCTTTGCCTGCCTGAAGCATTGTCGGAATAAGTCCCTCTTTAATATCGTAATATCCCCGGGCCGGTATGTAGCGCAATATGCCGGGTTCGCAAATATATATTTCCGAGCTAAATTGGCCGGCGCCGTCAGGTTCGAACATAACTGTCAGCAGCGACCTGCCGGCGCGGTGAGCCCGGATGAGGATATCCAAATTCGGCGGCAGGGCCGTAGCTGCCCTAAATACCAACAGCAGCGAATTGGTATCGGTTTTCAGGACATCCCTGATACAGCCCGCGGTACCCGCCGGCAGCGGTTCGTCCGGAAAAATAAGGCGCATCGGCGTTTTGCCGGTTAGATATTCCCGCAGCAGCGAGGCGTCGCCGCCGGCACAGATGAAGGCTTGTTTTATTCCCTGGCGCCAAAGGTGCGTGAGCAGTCTCAGTACTACCGGCGCCGGGCCGACGGGCCAAAGACCTACCGGCAGTCGCGACGCCAGCGGGCATCGGCCGAAATCACGATAGCCGGCTAATATGACGGCCTTGAGATTGCGTTTGGTGCGGGCGCCTCTGATCATTTTTTTCCTTTAACCTCCAAATTAAAGCCGATCTTTGTGGCTATCTTCGGCGGGTTTGAAAACCAGTGCGGCACTTTTGGCTCCCCCCAGATGCGCCCTTACGACCGCGGCGATACTTAGTTTGATAAAGATGGTATTGGTAACCAGATACCTCTTCCACATTCGGCGCGGTTCCTGGATGACCCTGAAGAGCCATTCGAGAGAGCACTTTTGCATCCAGGCCGGCGCGCGCTTTGTAACGCCCGCGACGATATCGAAGCTGCCCCCCACACCGTGACAGACGGCTACATTCATAACCTCTCGCCACTTCCTCAGAAAATTTTCTTTCTTCGGCGAACTGATCGCGACAAAGAGAATATCCGCGCCGCTTTGCCTTATATTCTCGGCAACATCTTTTTCCTCGGCCGGCTCGAAGAAACCGTCCCTGAAACCGGCCACGCGAAGGCCCGGGTAGTCATTGCGGATTTGCCGGGCCGCCTTCGCGACGACCGCGGGCGCGGCGCCGAGTAAATAGACACTGTAATTATTTTCATCGGCAAGTTTCAGCAGGCGGTACATTATGTCGATGCCGGCGATTCTTTCCGGAAGCGATTTGCCGACGAGCCTCGACAACCATACTATCGGCATACCATCGGCGACTATTACGTCCGCTTCGAGCAGGCTCTCTCTGAGCCGCCGATCTCGCCGGGCGTTGACGAGTTTGGCGGCGTTTAATACTCCCAGAAGAAGTTGTTTACCGCAGGTGATATGATTGTCCGCCAGATCGACCACGTCATCCATTGTCACCGCGCTGACCGGTATGCCGAGAATGTCCACGGTATTGGTTTTTGTGGCTATTTGCGCAGAACCAGCCATCAGTTATACTCCCGCAGGGGACGGTTGAAAGTTTTTTTGGTCCCGCCGGCGATCACCGCATCGCCGGACTTGGGCAGATTTCCCGCCCACGCATAGAGAATCCATCCGAGATGGTAGGGGCGGCACTGCCTGTTAAGTACGTAACCGAACAGGTTCCTGCCCGCCAGTTGATGGGCGACTGGAAAATTACCGGCGGCGAGCAGGCCGCGAACCAGCCGATAGCTTTTGCGGATTTCACGACGATGAATATCACGCCAGACGATTCCCTCGGCGGGTCGAATCATTTTTTTCTTCAATTCGTTGAACTCATCGAGCCAGGCCAGACCCCTTTCGATATAAAAGCTGTGGTCGGTGCCGGCAACTTTGTCGACAGCCAGAAGCGCCATAGGCGCCATCGCGTCCTGGTGAACGGAAAATATCGGATATTCCTCAACTACTTTTGCCCTTTCGGGGTCGTAGTGCCACCACCACTGCCCGTTCCGTCCCTGAAGCCGGCATATCGCCTCCGCGGCCGAAAGGGCGGTATGTATGGAGACCGGATCGTGGTAATATTCACCGAAGGCCGCCAAGGCCGTTATCGGATACACCTGGTCGGCAAAGCATGCTACGGCCCGGCCAAGTACTTCCGTCGCTCCGCCGCGACGATGCCGCGCAAACAAACCGCTGCTATGGCAGTGCAATGCCGTCAGCCTGCGGTGGGCATCTTCGAGCACTTCTAAATGTCCGGATTCTTCGACGCCGAACTTCGAGTAGGCTGCCAGGCCCTGTACGACCCATGCGAGCTCAACGGCGTTACAGGCCCGGCGAAGTCCCGGCCAGGTTTTTACGAGTCTTTTGACGAACACGCCACAGCAAGGCTTATCGCTTTCGGCACCCGCCCAGATAGCCAGTCCGAGGTCGCCGGCGCGGTTTATTTTGCCGCCCCGCGACCAGATAAAAGGCCACAGATCAGGCAACGCCGATCTTTCCCGGCCGTAACAACTAAGCCATCGCCTTATCCCGATCTGGGCGATGATTATATACCGCAAATTCAGCGCCATACTCAGTTTCCCCGCAGTCTTTATGAAACCGTTTTTACCGAGGAAACCTTTTCGCAGGTAGCAGTCGCTAAGGCCTTTTTTGGCGGTAGCGCAAAGCGTATCGACCAGTTGCCGGCTCTGCTCGGTCGAATCGGCAAAACACCCCCACATCAAGATTTTACCCCCCCATTACAAAAAATTTCGTTCAATATCTCATCCGCCCGCGTGTCCCAGGTGCAATTCTTTACCATCTTTCGCCGCAGCAGCACAGCGTCGCCGTTGCTGCGGGAAGCCGCCTTGCGCACCGCCTCGGCGAAGGAATCCGCGTCCGAGGCGATACTCACGACGCTGCCGTAGTTTTCGAGTTCCCTGAACCGTGTGGAAACGATCGGTTTGCCCAGCGCCAGGTATTCCTTGAGTTTCACGGGATTGCAGGAATTGATCCACTTGTTCTGACGCCACGGCATAAAACATACATCAAAGCACTTGGCGTAATGCGGTATCCGCTCGTAAGCTTTGCCGCCGAGTAAGTGCACATTTTTTCTCGACGCAAGAGCCGTCAGATCGACCGAAGAATTGCCGATCAATACGATCGAAAATTCGCTCAGCATATCCGCGAGTTTTTCCAGCAGCGAAATATCCGAAGTATGCCCGTCGATACTGCCGTAAAAGCCGAGTATCGGATGGGCTATCCGGCGCATTTCTTCGGGGATATAACTGTCTTTCTCGGCGCCCGCGAACAGATCGTAATCGACGCCGTGATCGAGCAGTACCGCCTTTCGGCAGTCGGATTTTTCCCCATTCATAAGTCCCCTGTTCGCGTAAACAACGATATCGGCCTCTATCTTAAGCAGCATATCGTAGCATCTCATCTGCGCCGCATCGACGCCGGGGAAGTGCTCATAACAATCGGACCTCTGGTAAACAAGTTTTGTCCGGGGCAGTTTGGAAATAACTTCAGCCGCCCCGGGGCACGCGACCCACATCAGCGGTTTTTCAATGCCGAGCTTTCGCATGCACCGGCGGATCTGCAGCCTCAGAATAAAGGCGTTGAGCTCCCTTGCAAAGCGGATATGGTGAACGGGCATACTAAAAGGGCTGTAAATATACATATTTTCGATACCAGAAGGTTTCAATCCGCGGCCGATACTCCGCAGCTTTCGCATAACTCTCCGCCAGAACATCCTGCCTTCACCGACGTTGAACTTTCGCACAACGATCGAATTTACATAGAGAACTCTGCCTTTTTTTGCGAAGCGCTTCATCAACTGCATATCCATATGCCCGCGGTTGTGATACCACCAGTCACTGTCACCGAAGCAGACGACCGCGAAATTATCGACATGTCTTGTCTTTATAAAACTGTTCATTTATTAATCCCGCCTCGAAGGAACCGGCTCAATTAACCCGTGGCGTCCTCGGGTTCGAGTCTTTTAAGCCATACCTCACGCCAGTAATGAAAGCACGACCTGTCACAGCCGCCGAACTCCGAACCGTCACATATCGCGCCTTCGAGCAGTACGGTGTCTTTGAGCTTTCTGTATTCGCCGGTACTTTCGAGCAGTATTCTTTCGAGCCTTTTGTAGACCCGCAGCTTTTGTCCGCAGTACTTTCTCATGCAGGGCATAAAAAGAAGCCCCCTGTTTCTGCCGGCAGCGTCGAGCGTCCGGATTATTTCATCCTCGCTTTTGACCTCGACAAGCTCGCCGGGCTTTAGGTTCAGCGATATCGCCTCACGAGTCACCCCGTCGGCCGCAGAGGCAGCATTTGTTTTTTTGCTAATCCCGGCCAATCGCAGGGTTTTAATACCGGCATACCGCAAAGTTGACCAAAAGCCATAGCTCCTCAATCGCCACAGCCCCCGCAGCCACCGAGCCTTTATTTTCCAGAATTTCCTGGTGATTCTGCCTGCTCCTGCATCCTCGGAGCAATCTCTCATATAATCTTTAACGCCCGGACACGATCGCAAAGTAACAGTCATTCAAATCCCCCCACCCGAACGCGCTTTACCTTAAACGCGTTCCACCGGGTTTTTATTTTATAAGGCAAACCCTTGGCAAAATTGAAACACCTATGGAAGAATTCATAAATTTTATAAACCGCGTAAACATCCCAGCAGCATATTCGCTGATATTGCGGGATTATTTGAACGACTTTGGGATTGAATTTACCCTTTACCCTGTAGATGTAATATTTTGGATGCTCCGGGCCTACATCGCTTTTATAGCCCTCTACGTTCAATTTTGTGCATCCCTTTTCCTTTGCCCATTGTATAGCCTGCCACCAAAGGGCGGGTCCGATGGTCAGATTCGATAAACCGCTGAGGGTTTTCCTTTCAACGACAAATCGCGAATGATACGATGTTTTTGAATCTCGCACGACCCACAATCCGCCGAGAAATGTTGAATTATGATAGGCGTTTAGTAAAATGCCGAGTTCTTTTTCCCTGAAGATTAATTCACACATCGCCTCGAATTTCTTTCGGCTGATGGCAAAAAGACTGCGTTTGTGATGAAGTTCGCTAAGGCATTTGTAAAATTCTTCAGCGTCGGCGATACTGACGGCCGGACGGATTATAACACCGAGCTTATCGGCGCGCCTTATCTCCTGCCGGGTTCTGCTCTTTAAAGAAGCGAATATCTCGTCAAGCTCTGACCGCAGATCAACGATGCCGGTACTCGTCCTGGCCGTGGAATTGTGATAGGTCGAAAAGCCCAGCTCACCAAGCAGCGCCTCGACCGCCTCGGCCTGCGGATAAAGCCAATAAGGCGAGATGCGGATACTGCCGACTTTGAGGGTCTTGAACCGCTTTACCAACTCAGAAAGAAATACCTCTGCGCAATCGATATCATCGAAGATTGGACCCCTCTGGCAAAGTGCTTCCAGCGAGTATTTCCCGCCCGCTAACATCGGCCGTAAACTAAAAACCCCCGCGCAGACGATTTCGCCGTCATTTTTCCCTGTCGCGTAGACCGGCGTATGCCCGGTCGCCCGTTCGACCTCGGCGAATAACAGGTGGTTCTTCGGATGAGTATGCGGACTATTGTGCCAGAATCTCTCCCACCGAATCCGCTCGGAATCGGTCAATTTGAATTTCAGGTCAACTTCCATAATTATTTCTCAAACAGCTTCATCTCAATAAAGAAAATGAATATGTTCGTATCCACTTTTGCCGGAGTTTTCTGTTTCGCAGCCGAAGTTTCGGCGCGATTCTACTGTGCCAGAGCTTATAGTAGAATTTGTCGATAAGCCACGCCG
Organism: uncultured Pirellulales bacterium; assembly: GCA_964397865.1. GTDB lineage: Bacteria > Planctomycetota > Phycisphaerae > Sedimentisphaerales > Anaerobacaceae > CAYNKU01. Next base: position 20,785 of record CAYNKU010000001.1, read on the forward strand.
TCGCCATAAATAGCCGCGTCCTCATCGAACCGGACAAACTTTTTTTATAGATATAGATATTTTTGATCGGATAAAGCTCACCGCCCAATTGCAGTTTATCTTCGTACCGCCCACGCATACTATCCAGCCATTTAATATTTTCGCCGAAAGCTGCTTTGAGGTGTTCAGCAAATACGACCACCCCGAGGCTTACATACGGAAATTTCAAAGTAATATCTTGCGACGTTGCGCGCGCATTGAGATATTGAAAATACCTCTCGCCGAACCTGTAGCAGTATTTATAGCCTAAACTAATATTATTTACCATAACTCTACGGAGCCTCAGTCTGCCCAGAGCAAGCTGCGCCAGAGCTGCTTGGCGATGAAATGCATACGACCCTGGCCACTCATTGAAATGGCCGGCTTTACCCTGACTGTTCCACCGATTTTTGTGCATCTCAACAAACTCATCAAAAAAAACGTCAAAATCATTTTCCGATGCGGTCACACTTTTCAAAGTTCCAACTTCTTCAACCAACCTGAGATATTTTTTTATTTTTTTTCTTTTGTTTTTTGACAAGGCCTGCATATAGGCAGTCCAGTTTTGAGCAACCTTGAAATATGTTTGAACCTCTTCGGTTTTTGTTAAAATACTCCAATCCTTGCCAAAAGATCGCCCGCAGGAATCGTAAAGGCCGTCAAAATTATCGTAAAGACCCGCGATTGGCCCAAGATGTAAAATATCAAAATCGTAATCGCTGAGCTCTTCACGCAATCGCCTGATAACCTGGTCGGTAAAATCCTTTTTTATCGGGATACTCAGGGTGATGGGGGTAAAATCCGTTCCAACGATTTTGCATACTTGCAGCCGCAGAGGCCCAAGTCGCACGCGGTCAAAAAAAAGCGGAAGTATCCCAACGACACTATCATCGAGCATAAAGATAAAATTTCTCAATTCGCGACCACCGCCATAATGTCGCCACCATATCCGGCACCAGTGGTAAGTTAAAAATATTTCTGCCCCGACAGATTCCATAAAATCATCCCACCTCGTCCGCATCGAAGCCAGGGCATCGAAACTGTCCGTAACTTGAACTTCAAGGTCGCCGGCGGCGCAAGGATGAACTTCTTCACCGACGGCAGGAAAATGATTTTTCAGTATTTTGGTTTTCATTTTTTGCAATACTATTTTTTAATAAGCCGGTACATTTTTTCCGCAGCGCGCCAGATTCTTCTGACCCGCCCGGATGTGCACATCTCGAATGCACCGATATAACAACACTCTTTCGCCCCCATCCGCGTTTTGAACTGGTAAACAGAGGGATTTTTTTTCGGATCGATCCCGCCCAGGTCGTATCTTTTCATACCGGCTTTTCTTGCGGCAAGAAGCGTCCGCCACCACAGCAGGTATGAAGCACCTAGTTCCAGCCCTTCCGGCGTGCTCGCCGCCAGTGCGCCGACGGCGGTATCGCCGAAATGACTGCTGGCGTGGGCGGCTATCGCGCGGCCCCGATGAAAAGCTGTTATGATATTCATCTTCTGCCGCGGCAAAAGAAGCTGCTGCGTCCGGACAAATTCGGCCGGGTCGAGACCCTTGAATCCCTTTCGTTTCTTCGCCTCCAGATAGATATCTTCGAGGACCTCAAAGGCCTGACCATCCCGGCTCTGCTTGATTTCGATCCCGGCCTGCTCGGCCTTATTCAGACCTCTTCGCCAGCTCCTGTGGAATCGGCTGCGGAGCTCTTCATCGTCGGCGTCGACCTCCAGCATCATCGTATAATAAGGCTCGATCGCCGGCACCATTCGATAGCCCCCTTTGCCGAGCATACTTGTTAATTCGCCGCCCAAACCGTCCGCGCGGACATTAGGCACCATTCGCAGGACGTTCACCTTCGTATCCAAATAAGCCCCCGCCAGAACCCTCAGCGCCCTAGCGGTGCAGTGAACCGTCCCGTCATTTTTGCGAAACAAAGGCCCCCACTGAATATATCCAACCCTCAAACCGAGCCAGTCGCAGCGTTTTATGCGAACCTGTGCCATTGTTACCACGCGGCCGGTACGGTCCTTGATTATTATCCTGCTGATCTCCTGGCAGTCGCTTTCACAGCGAACCTGCTGATACGCCCAGCTCTGGTAGATGCTGTAGTCGGCAAACTCGGCCGCATAATCTTCCCACGTATTTTTGTCAACGCGGTCAACAATAACTTTGTACTGCTTCGACACTTTTGCCCCCCCGAAGTACTCTGCCTTTCAGCAGCGATTTGGCTTTACGCAGGTATCTCGAAACCTCGTAAGCCCCGCTGACTTTTAATTTAAATTTTATCAGGCCGTCGTCCGGCCTTACGTTGAACCGTCCCATCCGGAGCATCCCGTCCGAAAATCCCGCCGTCCGCGGCTCTATTGTAAAACCGATCTCATAGCCCGCCTGCCTCGCCGCCTCACAGACCTTATCGTTATATTCTCCCAGCGGATAACTTATAGCCGACACTTTTTGCCCCGTGATTTCCTCTAGAACATTTCTGGATTCAACCAGTTCATTTTCTAACTGGTCATTTCCGAGCTCTGTCAGCGGCCTGTGCGAAACACTGTGCGATAAAAATTCAAAACTGTCGCCGCTAAGCTCGGCTATCCGACTTCTATCCATCACCGTTTCATTTTCATCCGGGTCTCGCGAGCCGTTGATAAGCCACTGCGGTTTTAGTCCCAGGCTGCCCGTCGGCACAAAAATACTCGCGGGCAGTTTGTATTTGTCAAGGATCGGCAGCGCATACTCAGCGACACTTTCGAAAGCATCGTCAAAAGTTATCGCCGCCACAGCCTTATCGCTGCAATTTTTTAACCGGCCGATCTCGGTCGCCCTGACTACCTTGCAATGTTCGGCAAGATACCGCATCTGTCTCTCGAACCTTCGCAACTGGTGAGATTTTATGCCATGGTAATAGAGTACAACACGCTCCGACCGGCTGTTCGAAAGGATAAGCCAACTCCGCCAGAGCAAAGCGCACAAAAACTTTACCCCTTCGCTTATTTGTTTAATGAATTTATGGCGATTTCTTTTTTTCATATCGACTCACTACCAAACACGCAGTACCTCAACGTATTCCAGTAATTTCGCCTCGCGACAAGTTCGCTGGTGACATTTTTACCGAAGAATTTTTTGAATAATGCGAGGGCCGTCCAGACAATAAAACGAACAGCCGAATCCGCCGCCACAAGTACCCTCGCGACCACCGAACTCACCAGCCCGTAGTGTTTGCGGAAAAAAAACAGCATACTTTTTCGGTATTGTATTTTCATTTTGACCGCCTGCTGATCGGTGCTTTTGTTACCGCCGTCGAGATGGACAATTTTCACCCCGGGCCAGAATATCATCTCCCATCCCGCTTTCGAGAACCTGTAGCACCAGTCGGTCTCCTCGAAATAAAGAAAAAAATCTTCGTCCATCAGCCCGACCTCTTCTATCGCCTCGCGCCTCACGAACATGAACATTCCCGAAACCACATCGACCCGCCTTGCGGTGTCCCGCTTCCACCACAGCATCATCTCCCGCCCGAAAAACCGGTTTTGTTTGAAAAGCCTCGCCAGGCCGGTGATCCTTAGAACGATATTCAAAATACTCGGAAATCGAAAACACGTCGGCTGAATTGTGGTCTGGTTCTCCCGCACCTGGCA
>CAYNKU010000001.1:24535-29379 GCA_964397865.1 uncultured Pirellulales bacterium
TTCCAGTTTACTATGACGATTGATACATCCATTTGGAATTTACCACCCTGTGATTATTGCGCTCTCTTGTTAAGCTTTTAATCAGCGTATTGCTGACACTGCCGTTGCCCACATAAAAACAGCCCGTGATACCGAGAAGCGCGTAAAAAACCGACATGAATTTACCGAAAACACCGACGCTCAAAAAAGCCGCGGCAAGCGAAACTATTGCGCTGCCTGTAAACCATGCCGCATCTGACGACCATTTATCCCCGGCAGACTTCGCGAACCTCTTCAATCCCGCTATCGACGTCCAGAGCACCGAAATAAAAATCGCCAGCCCCCCCACGCCGTGATACACCGTCTGCAGCACATACTGGTTGCAGATATCGGTTCTCAGCCGGGTGTCTATTATCTCGCCCCAGCCCGGCTCGACCATTCCGTAACCGAACGCCCAGTATTCCGGCAGCTTCATCACCGCGACATCGATCAGCCTCGCTCGGTACCAAGCATTAGCCTCATCGAAAGTAAATCGTCCCATCACGTAAAAAAATCCCCTGTTACTTATAATCTCGCACGCAATGACCGTCAGCAAAATACCCGCCAGCGCGGGCTTAATAAATTCCGGCCGGCGTTTCATAAACAAACAGACAAACACCATCCCGAAGCCAAGATAGGGCCCCGCCGATACGCTTGACATACTGCCTAATACCGCCGCGACAAAAAGCGCGACCGCCGCCTTTGACCAGACGCCCCTTTCGTGTTTCAACAGCAGTATAAGCGGCATAAAGGCCACGAAGGAAAGCCCGAACATAATATGCACACCGAAAGGCCCGAAAGCGCGGAACAATCCGAACCGCTCGTTTACCGGAATTGTCGCGCCGGTAATGTTCCAGGGACAATAGGAATACAATCTGTTATATATCGAAACACCGGTAAAACAATGTACGACACCCATAGCCGCCGCGATCAAAAACACTACCGACACCACTTTTATTATTGCCATAACATCCCGGCGAACCGTTAGTATGAAACGAAAAATAAAATAAACCAGCACGGTGTCCATGAACACGCCGCTGTAGGTCTTAGCAAAATCCGCGAAATCCGTCGTGATACTGAAAGTTATAAAACCGACAACGAACATCGCCGCCACGAGTTTGTCGAGTATGTTTAGCCTGAATTTACTTACCAGTCCGCTATCGATAAAGATACGCCCCAAAAGAGCTGCCACGATCATCCGCTGACTGCTGACATTAAAACCGAAAACCGGAACCATCAAATAACTCGGATACAAAAACAATACCGCCAGATAAATACACAAGCCGTACAAAGGCTTAAGTACCATTATCGCCCCTGCTGACAACAGCCCTATCGCTAAAGTCACAGCCTGCATCTTTTCATTCTCCTGGTATCGAATCGGATATCTTCACCCGCCGCCCGCCGGTAAGATACTGTGCCGCTATCCGCCTGAAAGTGCCGCCGAGTGTCCTGAACTTTTCGTATGCACTAAGATTCGCCCAGTTTTCTTTCAGCGAAAAGTGTGAAAAACTCGGCGCCGCCGCCCCGAGCGCCCGCATCACCATCAGCCTGCCACGGATACTGCTTTTTCTTCTCAAATGTGCTCCCTGCGAGCGGATCAGTATCTCAGGCCGCGCTCTTTCGGCGATGATAAAACCGGCTTCCATCGCCTGATGAAAGATCGCCCTTGCCCTTTCGGTTCTCACCAGTGCTATCGACCAGCCCGCCTGGTCAGAATCATCCCGCTTATGCCACGCGTCGCCGCAGGAAATATCCGCAAGTTCACCCGTCGAATCCGGACACAGCCCGCACCGCAGGCTCTCACCTTTGCTGAGTATATTCCCCCACGCTCGCTCATAAGTCATCTGCCTGATCCGCCCGTTGCCGCCCTTTAGTCTCACCGTCGTTGCGCCGGGCCAGCCATAGCCGCGATATCTTATCTGCTCGACATCTTCGGGCCTGACCTCCATCGCCTCAAGCAGCTTATAGCTTTGCCTCGTAGCCGGAGTACCGGCGCAAAAAATACCTATCGCCAGCGCGATCTTGCCGTCGAGTCGGGGCCTGACCGCCTGCGATTTACGAAGCGCCGCGACATCACAGGGTTTGCCGATAAATACGCACGCCCTCTCGCTCTGCTCGATCCGGCCGAGCTTCTCACACGGCGCCGCCGGCGAATATCTCGAACCCGCCCGCTCAAGCAACTGCTCTCTTGTCTTACTGAATACAGCGGTATTTCGCAGAGGATTCTCCGGATCGGCCCCGGTGTGGAGAACGCCGCTGGCTCCTTTTTTCTCCAGGCAAAAAAGTGCCAGCGCGGTTACCAACCCGCCCGAAGAAGCCTTGAACCTGATCTCCGGATCGCTCGCGTATCCCTGCCAGAGCTCCAACACTGGCCCCCATCCCCGGCGCAATTCGGGAATCGTTTGGCCGTTAAAAATCCCGTGCGAAATCTCTATCCCCGGGCAGACCCTGATACACTGACCGCACCGGCTGCACTTCGCCTGCTCAACGAAAGGCCGAATACCGGTATCCACAACATCAGCGATTGAGATCGCCCCCTGCCCGCAGATACTCACGCACGCTCCGCAGCCTGTGCAAAGCCCGCTTTCAACCACCTGTCTAACTGACTCGAATTTCATTATCTTCAAAACTCTCCACCGCCAACGAATGTAAACTATTGATATAATTACTGAGCTGCTCTATGTCCTTATTCCACCACTGTGATCGCTTTATTTTGTGTCGGTCCTCGGCTGAAAATCGATATTTTACGATCCGGGCGGGATTACCAACCACGACGGCAAAATCCGGAACATCCCGCGTAACAACAGCAGCCGCTCCGATCACCGCACCGTCCCCGATTTTGCTGACGCTCGGCAAAATTATCGCCCCTTGGCCGACCCATACGTCGTTTCCGATCTCGAGTCGCCTTCGGGATACCATCTCCCTCTCGACATATCCGAACGCCGAATTATAAAAGAACGGGTGCATCGACATAAATTCCAGCGGATGATTGCGGTTGAATATGCAAACCCCCTCGGCAAAAGAGCAGTATCTGCCGATCTTGGTAAACGCCCCGATCCGCCCCTCGTCAAAACAGCCGCCGTAACTGTAAAGACCTATCTCGATCTGATGGTAATCTCTATAAATCCGCCTCAAAGTCAACGAATACATCTGGCCGTTCTCCAGCCGGGTCACTATCGATTTGATAATTCGCCTGACCCGCCGGCCCTTAAAGGCATAGAGCCTGTAGAGCAATTTACATATCGCTTTTTCGTTACCCACCGGCTTTAGTCCATGAAAATATTAAGGATGTTTTTTTTAACTCCCGGCATAACCGCTTCGAGTGATTTGCGAATCTGCTCTCTGCGGCAAAAAACCGATTCGATTATTTCGATAATTTCCTTTTGATCACACCGGCGGGCATCCGCGACGCAGTCAGCCATACCGACGCTCTCGAATACGCCCTCGAATTTCCTGCTGTAAGCGACCCCGACCGTCGGGACACACTGCGACATCGCGGCGATACAGGCGTGCATCCGCGAGCCGATGAAAAAATCGCACAAGCCTATGACATATTTGATCTCCTTATAGTTGTATCCGCCGTTAGCAGTTAGTATCCTGCCGTCACCGCCGCTGCTTAACTCGTCAAAGATACGCGAGCAAACCGCTTGGTCGTTTTCAACTTCATAACCGGCAGGCGGAATTACATGAGGGACCAAAAGAACGCTCGTTTTTTCGTAACTTTTCAGAAGTTCGATAATTTCGTAGACCAGACTCCGATAGTCGATCTTTAAATCGAACATATTGTCCCGCGTATAGCCGCCGTTGAATAAAAGACCGCTGATATTGAAACCAACGATGATATTGTCTTTTCTCTCGATAAGCCGCCGTAGCGGCTCGTCGATATGCTCCGGCGCGACACTATCTGTAACAAACCCGACGTCCGGCATAAACCTCAACTTGCCGTCGCAGTTGTAATTTTTCATAAGGCCCCGCAGATACTCGACCCCCGCACGGTCCCTCGAATAAACCACCGAAGCGTTTTTTAAAATATACCTCGCCGCCGAGCGAGTTATCGCCCGCTCGAAAGGCCCGTAAGTCTGCGGCAGCATAACCAGTTCCCTGCCGTACACCAAAACCAGCAGCTTATAAAGAAAGCCAAGGATAAATCTGCGCAGCCCGTAAATATCGCTGAAACTGTCACCGCCTGTAATATCGACCGCCATATCCGCCCCCGCGATCACGTGGTAATACTCGCTGCGCTGCGTAAGAAAAATTTTCACCCGCTCAAAAGGAAGCATCCTCGCGCCCAATCCGAAACCGATGATCCTGACAAAATGATTCGCCAAAAAAATATTCTTCGAGAACCTTATCGGTATCTGATCGATCGCTACCCACCTTACCCCGACGTTTATCTGCCGCTGCTTTCGGTCTTCGCCGCCGAGCAGTGTTATCCGGGCATCGTCCCAGCGATTCAGGATGCATTTTATACTCGATTCGGCCAGTGAACTGACGCCGGCATTGCCGGTATCGAAAGATGCGCCTAACAAAAGAACCTTTACCGGTTCTTCCTGAACTGTCGGGTTCTCACGCATAGTTTATTTCCTCTTCGAAATCCTCTTTGCTTTTCTGCGGCTGAACTCTGAGAACTTTTAGGCTATCGGCGCCGCCTTTTAGCAGGATAAGACCCGTCAGACAGCAGACTAAACAAACCGTACCTCCGGCCAGAAGACCGGCCGCTGCCCCGCCGGCGCCGATGAGCTTCATCACAACCGCGCTGATAACCACCGGTACCGAAAGAGCCGCACCCGCCCGCCAGCACGACAAATATTCTCCCAATCCGAGCC
>CAYNKU010000001.1:29389-37416 GCA_964397865.1 uncultured Pirellulales bacterium
CGATACGCTCTTTCATAAATACGACCTGCGTAACCAGCCCGCACAATTCGGCAATAACCGTTACCGCCGCCGCGCCCGCCAGACCGAAGAGAACAATTCCCGGATATATCAGCAGAACCAGGATAACCGCGCGAAGCGCTACAAAACTGCGATGAAGGTCGGGCCTGCCCAGCGCAAGATATACCGACGCAAGAGTCACCCCCTGGGTCCGCATCAACGCACAGACGCTCAAAAAAGCGAAAGCCACCGAAGCTGCCGCGTATTGACTGCCGAAAACCACTGACAAAACAGCCCCCGAAAAACCCGCGCAAAACATCGTAAAGGGCAGCCCCAGAACCGCAACGGCACCGGTCATCTTCAGCACCGCCGCCCGTATAGACCGCTTATCCGCCTGCAACTCCGAAAAGGCTGGCAGCATCACCGGAAAAAATATCTTCACAAAAAATTCACGCGGCGTCCGGGCAAGCTGCTCGGCCATCGCGTATATCCCAACCAGCGAAAAAGGCACAAGTTTTCCCAATACGAATATCGGCGTCTGAAAAGCCACCAGCGTCAGTACCGGCAGCCCCAGCATGCCCCGCGCAAAGCGAATGATTTCTGCCATACTCTCCCGCTCGACGCTGAACCTCGGCCGGAAAGGACAAAGTAAAAACGATATGAGAAATCTTAGAAATGACTCGCTGACAAAACCCGCCACCAGCGCCCAGATATCGCGGTAGACAATCGCCAACGTGATAGTCAGCAGCGTCCCAAGCAGGCTGCTGCCCTGGATAAGAACAGCCGATTTGCCGAAAAAAAACTTCTTTTCGAGTACGTGCGCCCCGGGACTGATAAAGCCGCGAAGGACAAGGGCAAAAAGCGCGACCCTCAAAAGGGCCGTAAGCTCACCTTTGCCGTAAAACCAGCTCACCGCCGGAGCGGCCAGAAATGCGACTACGAACAATCCCAACCCCCGAACCGCCTGGAACCACCAGGCCGTGTTAAGATACCCCGGCTCGGCGCCGCGTTTATTCTGGATAACCGATTGCTTGACGCCGACCTCGAAGACTGTCTCAAAGAAAAGCGTCGAAGCCAGCACGATCGCCATCGTGCCAAGCTCGGCCGGCATGAGCAATCTCGTTAGCACCATATACCGCACGAGCTGCATGCCGCGCCCCAGTGCCACCGCTATCGTCAGGATCAATCCGCCGCGCGCACAGCGTGCCCTGAGATTATCGCCGCTGAATTGCCCGGCTATTCGCGATACCTCCTGGGAAAACCTTTTTAGAATTGCTGTTGATACCATTCCATTAGTCGTGCCGTCATAGCTACCGATATACCACGTCCCTGTCGGTTACATAAGAAAAACTGATTTAACATCCTCTAAAACAAAATCTTATGTAATATCCACAATCGCCGTTGACCTCGATCGCGGTCTTACTCACCTCTGCCTTCAGCCAGGATATCGATATAATCCTGAGCCCGGACCACCCCTTCCGAGTTTGGGAAAAAATCCAGGATCGTCTCGGTAAAATCCCTCGCTGCCGAGAGTACGGAAGTCTCCAGCACCGAACTTATCTGCACCTTTGTCACATAGCGGGCGGGGTCACCGGCAATATTCGGAGTCCGCCAGCCAAGACCGGTGAAACCCTCTTCGCTACGGATGATCCGGCCGTTAAGGATATAAAAATTCAGAACCACCACCTCCGCATAATCCGGAGCCGGTCTGCGGAAACGGTGGATCAGGCATGGAATTTTTCTTGACACCGGCGACAATACCTCCGCACCCCTGGTGTCTTCGTAAACCCAGCCCCCGGAAACATAACAAACCTCCGGCCTGTGCCCGATCATCGTCCGCGGCCTGCCCGAATACGCTATGTAAAGATTCGCCCACTGCCCGGTCGAGTCATTAATATAAAGCCGGTTCAAAGAATCGTCATTACCGGCTACCTGTCGAACGTTTTCGGATATCGGCACATCCCTGCCCGACCACTCTGCCAGCCTGAAAGGAAAAGCCTTCAGTGGTACGGCAGGTGATATCACGCCCTCGGCAGCCGTCTTCAGGCGGTGCGCCCACACGCGGTATCCCACCCCCGAACCGGCCATCACCAATACCGCCGAAAGCCAGACCAGCGCTAATATATGTTTTTTCCCGATATATCGCTTTGAATAATTCATCCCGCCGTTCCTTCAAACTAAAAATCTGCTTCGCCCGCCGAGCCGCGCGGATAAAGCCGACAAAAAAATCTCTATTGGGCTTTGGATATTTTTTCTCGATGAATGGCTTCGTAAACTTCCTTGCGGTGAACAGGTATAGACCGCGGGGCCGTTATCCCCAGCCGCACTTTATTGCCCCGCACACCGATAATCGTTATCTCCACATCATCACCAATCATTATTGACTCATCCCGAGCCCGGCTTAATACCAACATCTGATCATTCCTTCCAATAAATGCTGCCCCGTTAATAAATCCTTTAAAACGGCTATGAACCAACCGTCTGAACTTTACAACCCCGAATATGATGGGTTTTGCTCTCCGCCCACGATCGGTTTCCAATGTTCGCATTTAACCGACCGGATCGGTTTTAGAACGAGTCTGAAGAAAAACTTCCCCCAATTTCCTCACCCTTTGTCAGCCTTTCGGATCCTGAAATTCTCAGTCGCAGTATCTGTTGACTGATTGTAGCCGGTGAAAGTATCCTGTAAATCAGGGACAAATATGTTTTTGATGTCAGTTAGTTTACCCTCACTGATATCAGGGAAACTCCCCCCGAAAACACCCCCGGTGAAAATCATAAATTTAGCAAAATAGAGAGACTGTAGCAAGGTTACAGAGTATGCCGCTGAGTAGGCAATTCTGGCTTACCTCAAAATTATGCGGAAACCAAGGGCTAAGGCTTGAATCCGCGATATACGGATGACAGGAGTTGCGATTAGATAGTTTGGACGCTATATAACCCATTGCAAACAAACGCCTTAAGTCTTGTTTACTCTGTAAAGCTACTACAGTCTCAAAATAGATGTGAATTTGATCACTCTTTACCGATAAGCTGCGCCGCCTTCTGGCACGCGCCCTGCCGACTGCTCACCTGGTCGACAAAAGCCTCCAGCCTGGTTGTCAAAGTCGGGTCTTCCTGCCCGTCGAAACTGACATTCAATATGGGCATATCACCGCAGTCGGCGCTTATCCGCCTCGTCTGCGTACTGACAATCCCCGAAGGCATACAGCTAAAAGGCATAACATTTACCACGCCGCCAAAACCGCGACGGTAATACTCGACAGTTTTTCCCACACTCAGAACCGCTTCACCCTCGAAGGAATGGTGAATATATTTTCGAGCGAATTCCATAACATGCGATACCGGCCCCTCCGCCAGATCAATCCCGAAGCTCTTTGCAACTGGTGCCGCAATCGCCCTTTCGACCCTGTGCTGAATATAATCCTGAATCACGCATCTAAGCAGCACTCCCGCCCGCAGCCGCCGCCTGGCCATCTGAAGCTGCGTAAAATTGGTGTAATATACCCACTCCGCCATCGCCGCCACATCACAGACAGCCCCGAGCTGCTCAAGGCGGCCCACTATATTCATATTCGCGAACCGATGGTTGCGAACGTAAATCTCCCCAACCACGCCTATATAAGGTTTTTTTATCTTGTAATTCAAATCCAGCTTTTTGAATCGCCTGGCTATATCCTCCATAAGCTCACACATCTGAGCCAGTGATCTTCGCTGCCGAACCGCCCCTACCCACCGCTCGACGGACTGCTCATAGAGTCTTTGCGCCCCCCCGGCATCGACCGCAAAAGGTCGCAATCGCAATATCAGTTTACCAAGCAGATCTATCCCTATCGCCGCGACCCATACGCTCTTGGTAAAACCGACCGCCCCGCCGCCGCCCGCGTTGCGGACGAAATCGCGATAAAACCTGCCGTCCTGGGCCGGCGACAATACAGGCGTATCTTCCGCGCCGGCGTAGCTCAATATCAGCCTGTGCATGCAGTTGTACATCCCGAACCTGCAGGGCCCGGAACCGCCCGGCATAAAAAACCCGATCTTGCGACCACCCGACTTCTCCAACACCTTGAGCATCTCCCCGGCAGTTATCGCGCACGGCAGGCATTCCTTGCCGCTGGTAAAACGCCTGCCCATCAAAAGCGCCGACTCATCCGCTATCGGCATCACCTCCGCCGGCTGACCGTGAGCCGAAAAACACGCCGCCACACCGTAAGAGCAATCGCTCATATACGGAATATAAAGTGTCCGCTCCGGACAAAGTACCTTCGAATCATATTGCGGCTGAATTGTACGCCCGATTTTTTTATCTCTGCCGCGGTAATGCTTGAGGCTCTCCAGAAACGCCTCCAGCCGGGTGATTATGCCGGCGTCGGCGGAATGTTCGTCAAGCTCGAGCTGCAAACAGGGCTTCTGTGCCATTATATCCTTGAAAAAAGTCATCAAAAACGAATCCGGCCCGCAACCGAAGTTCGAAAGATATATCGCGAAAAGCCGCGGGTCGTTCTTAATTATCTCCCCGGCTCGCAAAATCCTCTGCCCGTATGTCCAGTAAACTTTGCTGTGCAGAAACTCATCACTTACCTCCGCGCCCGCTAGATCCAGCATCTCCATCGGCACAACTTCAGCGCCAAGGTCAGCAAGCTTCTTCGGCAGCCGCAGATTAACCCCCTCGTCACAGCCGTTATAAGGACGAGATACGAGCACGAAAAGCCTTTCGTCAGACGCCAAAGCATCGAGAATTTCCCTGCCCTTTTCCCGCAGTGACCTCTCGAACCCCGCCTGTGCCGCAAAAGCCTCTTTTATCGCATTGCGAACCCCGCCTTTACAGCCGAGCTTTCTGCCAAGATCCATAAAACTCTTTCGCATCAATCGCTCATCCTCGCCAAACCGCATCACCGCATCGAGTATCTTTGTCTGCCCGAACTTCCCGGCGAACGCCGCCCTCACCTGATAAACAAACGACTGCACATAAGGACAAAGTTTATTATATTCGCCGCCGTATTCCGCCGGCATCGAAATGATACTCGGCAGAAAGATGTAATCGACTCCCCTCTCGATAAGCTCAGCCACATGTCCGTACGCCACCTTCACCGGAAAACAGGGCTGCGCGGCAACCGATTCCACGCCCATCCGGATTATTCTTTTGTCCGTTTTTCCCGAAACAACAACCTCGAACCCGAGCGACTTGAAAAACCGCGAGAAGAACGGCAGAAGCTGCCAGTTGACCAGCGCCATCGGCAAACCGATAGTTGTCTTCGTCCCCGAAGCATCTTGCCGGCCGATTCGATTTTCGTCAAGACCGGCATATTCGAACATCTTGCGCCTGCGATAAGCAAAGACATCTTCCCGGCAGGATTTTTCCCCTCCGCCGGCGCTTTTTTTCAGGTTATACCGATCGCACCGCGAGCCGTAATATAAAGGCTCACTGCCCGGCAGTACAACCCGCTTGATCTCGCAGTGGTTCGGACAGTGTTCACAGACAAACGATTCGACGTCATACTTGATAGATATTAGATTTTCAAAACCCCTGAAGCCGCTCTTTGCCGGCCGGCCGCTTTCAGTCGCGATTTTTTCCATATGCTCCTGAGCGATCGCCGCCGCCCCTATGGCGCCGGTCACTTCGTGATGGTCCGGGACCATAACCGGTTTGCCCGTCACCTTCTCGAACGCCGACCACACCGCCTTATTAAACGCCGTCCCGCCCTGGAAACAGATATTATCGCCGATCTTTCGCCTGCCGACGACGCGGTTGAGGTAATTGGAAACAATCGAATAACTCAAACCCGCCACAAGGTCGGTGGTTTTTGCGCCCTGCTGCTGATAACTCAAAAGATCCGACTCCATAAAAACTGTGCACCGCTCGCCCAGCTTTATAGGCGACTCACTCGAAAACGCAAGCTCTGCGAACTCGCCGTCGATATTTATCCCCAATCGCTGCGCCTGCTCTTCGAGAAACGAACCCGTCCCGGCCGCACAGGCGTGATTCATTTCGAAATCGACCACCACAGAGTTTTCCAGCGATATGTACTTGCTGTCCTGACCGCCGATCTCGAATATGGTATCGACTTTCGGATTCACTATCGCCGCGCCCGCCGCCTGCGCCGTTATCTCGTTTATCACCACGTCTGCGCCGACAAAGTCACCGGTCAGATACCTTCCCGAACCTGTCGTAGCCGCACCGGCGATTTCCACTTTGCCCGCGACCTTCTCACCGACCATCCGCAGCCCCTCTCGCACCGCCTCCAGGGGCCGGCCCGCCGTCATTAGATACGCCTTGGCAATAACACGTTTATTTTCATCCACAATTGCCACATTCGTACTTATCGAACCGACATCCAGCCCGAGGTATACCTTTATGGGCCCGGCCGCATCAAAAAGGATAGATTCGTAAACCCTGCTCTCCGGCACCGCCGTACTCGGCATATCCAGCCTCTCCCGCCGCGGAGCCCTGCCGAGCCTGTCGCCTTGGTTCGACAAATATTCTTCGATTTTTCCCAGGTCGAGCCTGCCGTTGGAACCATTTTCAGCCAAAACGCTTCTCGCCGCCAACGCCGCGCCTATGGCGCCCGTAAAAAAGTGCTCCCGCGGGACGATCAAACCACCTTCATCGAGATCGAAAACCTGCTCGAGCGCCCTGACAACCCCGATATTGGCGGCGACACCGCCGGTAAATACGATCGGCTTGACAAACTCACGTCCGCAGCCGAGATTGCTCTTTAAATTGCTCGCCAGCGCCAGACAAAGCCCCGCAAGAATATCACGCACCGGCGTCGCCTGCTGTTGAAGATGAATCATATCGCTTTTAGCGAAAACAGAACACCTCCCCGCCATCCGCGGGACATTTTCACTCTCCGAAGCCAATTGCCCGAACTGATTTTCTATATCTATACCGAGGCGCTCGGCCTGCTGATCGAGAAACGAACCCGTCCCGGCCGCACAGACGGTATTGAGAGTAAAATCGCGAACACTTGCCCGGCCGTCCCGGCGGGTAATAAAAATCAGCTTGCTGTCCTGCCCGCCCATTTCGATTATCGTCGCCTGCTCGATTTGCGGATACAGATGACCGATCGCCGCTACCTGCGCGGGCACTTCATTTACAAAAGTTACGTTTCCCAGCCCCGCAAGGAATCGGCCCGCAGAACCAGTTACCGCAGCCGCCGCAATATCCGAAACCTTTATCTGCCCCAGCAGATCCCGCAACTGGCAAAGCAGTGTCTCTGCCGGTTTGCCGCGGGTGCGCTTGTAATCAGCCCAGATCATCCTGCCGGCATTATCGAGCACAGCGATGTCACTGCTTGTCGAACCCACGTCGATACCGAGATAAACTTTCCCGCTGCTGGCTCGCACAAACTCATAACGGCCCGGCTTTTTCACAGCCGTCGTGACTGCCGCCCGCGATACCGATACACTCGTGTCAGGTTTCCCCTCCATATTCAGGCCCCCTTAAAAATCCAGACCTTCCTTTTATATTAAAGACTCTTTATATTTATAAATCACCAACGAAAAAATGCAACTTTAAAATACCGCTGCCTCCCCAAAGGCCTCCCGGCTTATCTGCAAATTATCAAAAAACCGCCTTTAAGTATTCAAAATAGACAACCGCATTATACCCGCAATAACGTTTTGCCCTATAAAAGAAACAGGGCCGGCCCCGATTGACTATCCTGAATCATTCAGCCATTATCGCAAAAAAGGATTGGGATCGGCTGAGCAATTATTTTTCTTTTCATAAAAAGACCTGAAATTTCCGGCGCGTATCAAAATAGGCATCGGAAGTAAGGGGGTATTTGTACGCCCGCTGCCTCAGCTAATCCGAATCTTCAGCGAATCCCAGAGAATTATTAAAGACAAAAAGCTTCGACCAAAGGCGGAGGCGTATTATGAGAGTCCTGACATTAACCTGGGAATTTCCTCCCGCGATAACGGGCGGATTAGGTATGGCCTGCTACGGGATCGTAAAGGCGCTGCTCGAAAAAGGCGTCGAGGTGGACCTCGTAACGCCCTCGAAAGAAACGATCTACTTCGCCCTG
>CAYNKU010000001.1:37516-51961 GCA_964397865.1 uncultured Pirellulales bacterium
AGGCGTCGAGGTGGACCTCGTAACGCCCTCGAAAGAAACGATCTACTTCGCCCTGCGAAACCCCGAACACGCCGACAACCTCCAGGTCGCTTTTGCAGACCCCGCCAGATACAGGTACTTAAAAACCCCGCTATCGGCCGAAGAACTGCGCAAACTCATAGGAACTCCCATAAGCGCCTACTATTCGCCCGGCGCCGGTGTTTCGAGGAGATACCTTTTCGGCGCCCTAAAAAAAAACCACCCCTTCAAGACCATTTGCGCAATACTCTCGGACCCCTATTATCTCTTCCGACAGGTCCGCCATTATACCGAGATGGCCGTCGACATAGGCTCAAGGCTTCAGTTCGATGTGATCCACGCCCACGACTGGCTCACATACCCGGCCGGCATGATACTCAAAAAACTCACCGGCAAACCACTCGTTGCCCACGTCCACGCCACCGAATTCGACCGTGCGGGAGGCCCCGGCGACGGCAGAATCCACCACACCGAATATCTCGGACTCGAATACGCCGACCGCGTCATCACCGTATCAAACTATACCGCCCGAACCGTCGCGGAAAAATATCACATCGACCCCGCCAAAACAAAAACCGTCTACAACGCCTACTCGATACCAGCTTTGACGGCTGACAACAGGCGAATATTCAAAGAGCCGGTAGTCCTCTTTATGGGAAGGATTACTCTCCAAAAAGGCCCGGACTATTTTCTCGAAGTCGCGCGAAGGGTACTGCAGCACGAAAAAAAAGTCAGATTCGTCATGGCCGGCAGCGGCGATATGGAAAGAGAAGTCCTCCACAAGGCCGCCGCTCTGGGCCTGGGTACCAGGTTCCTCTTCGCAGGCTTTCTTGACCGCCCGCAGGTACAGAGCATGCTCGCCTGCTCGGATATCTTCATCCTGCCTTCTGTGAGCGAGCCTTTCGGGATCGCGCCGCTCGAAGCCATGAGCCAGGGCGCAGTCGCGATAATCTCAAAGACCTCCGGCGTGGCCGAGGTCATAGAAAACGCCTACAAAGTCGACTTCTGGGACATAGACCAGATGGTCTCGATCATCCTCGAAATGATTAAAAATCCCGAAAAGGCAAAAGAAATGGCGATCCGTGGCAGGGCGGAAGTCGCAAGACTCAAGTGGCAGGAAACCGTGGAAAAAATATTCGAAGTCTTTTGCGAACTGGAAGCGGCAAAATAAATGCTGAACATAATCCTGTATTTCCAGGTCCATCAACCCACCAGGCTCCACCGATACGGAGTCCTCGATATCGGCCGGTCCGACAGTTATTTCGACGACACTCTCAACCGCAAAATCATCGACAAAATATCTGAAAAATGTTATCTCCGAATGAACCGCCTGCTGCTCGATCTCATCGACGCATGGCAGGGCCGATTCAAGATCGCTTTTAGCATAACAGGCGCCTTCATCGATCAGCTCCGCCATTTCCGACCCGACGTACTTGAAAGCTTCGACCTTCTCGCGCAAACAGGACAGGTCGAATTCATCGGCGAAACGTATTACCACTCCCTCAGTTTCCTATTCGACGAAACAGAATTCCTCGAACAGGTCAAAATGCAATCCGACCTTATGGAGGCCCAGTTCGGTTTTGCGCCCGTAACATTCCGAAACACCGAACTGATTTACAGCGACAAAATAGCGGACCTTGTCACCCACATGCCGCAATTCAAAACGATTCTCACCGAAGGAGCCGACAAAGTCCTCGGCTGGCGAAGCCCGCTTTACGCATACAAAACCCATAACCACAACCAGTTGCTCCTGCTCAAATACTATCCCCTTGCCGACGATATCGCCTTTAGGTTCTCGGATAAAAAATGGCCAGGATATCCACTTACCGTCGATACCTTCGTCAACTGGCTCGAAAAACTCCCACTTATCGAACCCGCCGACAGAAATCTATACGTCAATCTCTTTATGGATTACGAAACTTTCGGCGAACACCAGTGGTCCGACACCGGCATATTCGAGTTCATCAGCCGCCTGCCGGCAAAAGTCCTCGAAAACGATTTTTTAGGATTCACCAGGCCCTGCGAAGTACCCGAAAACCTAAACTACGATCCCTACCCCCTTTCGATACCCGAACCCATCTCATGGGCCGATACCGAAAGAGACCTCTCCGCGTGGCTGAGCAATTCCCTCCAGTGGAACGCCACGAAAACTTTTTACGACATTCTCGAAAGGATAAAACTCGACGGCAAAACAGAACTGCTCGAAACCGCCCGCAAACTCTCCACTTCCGACCTTTACTATTATATGTGCACAAAATACTTCCAGGATGGCGACGTACACAAATACTTTTCGCCCTATTCCACACCCGAGCAGGCCTACGTCTATTTCGTCAATATCCTCGCCGACCTCGAAAAAAGAGTTGAGGAAATGGTATGATTTTCAAAAGCATTTTTGTCTACCCCCGCTATCCCGAAAAGCTCCAGAAGCTCTACAAACTCGCCTCCAACCTCTGGTGCACGTGGAACTATGACGCCGTCGGCCTTATTTACATAATAGACGCACGCCTCTTCAGAGAAGTAAATCATAACCCGATAAAATTCCTCCACAGTTTAAGTAAAGAAAAATTAAACGACCTCGCCAGCGACAAGGGCTTCCTCTTCGAGTTCGAAAGAGTGTGGGAGGAATTCGAGCACTACCTCTCCTACGCCGGAACATACAAGGACGCCGACAGTGAATACAACCTCAAAAAAACGGACATCGTCGCCTACTTCTCCATGGAATACGGCCTCCACGAAGCAATACCAATATACGCCGGTGGACTGGGAGTCCTCGCGGGCGACTACCTCAAAGGCGTCTCCGATATGGATCTGCCCGTTATCGGGATCGGTCTGCTCTACAAATTCGGCTACTTCACGCAGCGTATCGACATGAACGGCTATCAGCAGGAAATCTTCTCCAGCTTCGAGAACCACCTGATACCCATCAGAGAAATACACGATTCCAAAGGCGACTGGGCGCGCATCAACATTCGCATCCGCGACGACGAAGTAAAAGCAAAGCTCTGGAAAATCGATATCGGAAAAACCGGACTTGTCCTGCTCGATACCGACATTGAAGACAACCCCCCGCACCTGCGCGACATTACAAACGAACTCTACGTCAGCGACCGCGAAAAGAGAATCCAGCAGGAACTCATCCTCGGAATCGGCGGCATAAAAGCACTCGAAATGCTCGGAATCGACGCCAAAATATATCACTTCAATGAGGGCCATTCCGCATTTGCCGTAATAGGCCGACTCCGGACGCTTATGAAAGACCGCAAATTCTCCTTCTCCGAAGCAAAAACCATCATAAGAGCGTCAACCGTCTTCACCACCCACACACCCGTCATCGCCGGCAACGAAAACCTCGAAACCAGCCTCGTCAAAAGTTACCTCAAAAATCAGATCGAAGATATGGGCTTGAGCTTCGACGAGATAGCCAGCCTCGGATATGTAAACGACAACACCAGGGTCTTCTGGCTGCCCGCATTCGCGATGCACTTTTCAAAATACATCAACGCCGTTTCCAACCAGCACTGCCGGATATCGCGAAAAATGTGGGCAGGTATCTTTCCTGAAAGCCCGATCGTCGAGATACCCATAAGCTCGGTCACCAACGGCGTCCACACTTCCTGGATAAGTCCGCCTTTCAACGATTTGTTCAAAAGATACCTCGGACCCGATTACGCCCTCTTCAATAAAAAAGAAGACGTCTGGAAAAATATTTATAATATCCCCGACCAGCACCTCTGGGACGAACACAGGCGAAACAAAAAGGATATGATAAACTTCATCAGAAGACGATTCTCCGAACAAATAATCGCAAGGGGCTATTCGCAGTCCCGAACCTTCAACATAAACCGCGTCCTTAACGTCGATCACCTGACAATAGTTTTCGCCAGACGATTCGCCGGCTATAAAAGACCCGCACTGATACTAAGGGACAGGGAAAGGTTCAGAAAAATCCTCACCAACCCCGCCAAACCCGTGCAGATGATCTTTGCTGGAAAGGCCCACCCCGCTGACGAGCAGAGCAAGAGAATAATCAAGGAAGTACTCGATTACGCAAAGGAATATGATGTCGAAGACAGAGTCATTTTTCTCGAAAATTACGACATCAATATCGCCAGACACCTCTACTGGGGCGCCGATCTCTGGCTCAACAATCCCGCCCAGGACATGGAGGCCAGCGGTACCAGTGGTATGAAGGCGGCAATGAACGGCGTGCTGCACCTTAGCACCTACGAAGGCTGGTGGCTCGAAGGATATAACGGAAAAAACGGATGGGTCCTCACCGCCGGCAGACTCTTCAATAAATACAACCTCCAGGAAGCCGCCGACGCCAACCAGCTATACGACCTGCTCGAACACCAGATAACCGAGATATATTACAACCGGATCGAAACCGACCTCTCGCCCGTCTGGGTAAAAATGATGAAGGATTCGATATACTCGGTATGCTCCAACTTCAATATAAACCGCGTCCTCAGCGACTACCTGAAAAAATGCTATATACCTTCGATAAAAGCCACCGCCGATATCTCCGGAAACAATTACGCTCTTCTTCGAAAAGCCGCCCGCCAGGAACAAAACGTCCTCAAACACTGGGACGATATACAGCCCGCTCACTTTACCACCAACCTCGAAAAAAAGGACCACATCACCGAGGGCGAAAGCGTGGAAATCGAATGCGGTGTGAAATTCGGCCAGGCAGACCCAAAACTTTTCACCGTCGAACTGTTTTACATCTACGACCAGGCGGAAAACTACAAGGTTCTGACAATGCAGCAGACCGGCACAAAAGCCGGACTGACTTATTATAAATATTCGCTCCAGATCACCAACTACGGCCCCCAGAGCCTCAATGTCCGCATCAAACCCGCAAACGCCATCCTCCGTGACATCCACCCCGAACTGATAAAATGGCTCGACTAAAGACGATTCCAACTACCCGCCGAAATCGAAAATATAATTCTTCGCAGAGGCCTCCCAGCTTATGCCGCCTGCGTATTTATGAGCATTCGAAAGATACTGCTGTCTCTTTTCCGCCCTAAGAGGCAAAGCATCGAAAATACCCTGCGCATGGTTTTTAAGAACCTGCCTTTCCATCTTGTCTCGCCGTTTGATAGTAAGATTCTTCAGACTCGTCAGGTTTGTCTTTCTGCCGGCCTCGACATAATCAACGATATAATAGGGCCTGATTGGCGCGTCCTCGAATCTTTCGACCAGCAGCCTCGCCGCCCCGCAGGAAGAAGATAAAACCGAAATCCCCCCGAACGGAACGGTCTCGATCTGAGCGATCCCGAAAGGCTCGTATATCGAAAAGCCCAACTCGGCATCGGATGCTATCCGAAGATCATTAAACTCAGCACCCTGCGGAACCCTCTTGCCGCATCGTGCCCTCTCGAAACCGAACTGATTTATAAAAACCGCCTTAATCGCCTTCGACCGAGCATTGAAAAGCTGCAACTGGTCGTAAACATTCTCTTCGTTGCCTATCAGATCGGGCCAGCCCTTCCTGTGCAGCACGGGCCAGCCATACTCCTCTTCCATCCTGAATATGTCCTGCGGATTCCTGCCCGTACCGATAACAGTCGAAAGCAGGATGTAAGCACCCTTGAGATTGTGCTTATCGAAAATTTTGTCCAGGTAACCGAGCAGCATAATATCCCGCCACAGTCCCTTGCTTATAACCAGCCGAGTGACATGAGTAAATATCGCGTCGGGAGTAAAATTAAACAGAGCGTCTATATACTGCTCGATGTGCTCCCGGCTCCGCCGCTTTTGCTCGATATCCACACTCCGCGCCGAAACACCGTTGTAAACTATCTTCACTTTCTCCGCCGGAACCTCCGGAACAAGGAACTGATACTCGTCTTTAATGTGATCGCCGACGGCGAATATGTAGTCGAAATTTACCGCCCTTTTGATCAACTCGTTCCGCGGGTTATGTTCCTGGCTGCCGAATACCTCTTCGAAGGATTTCTCGCCTCGCGATTTTTCGAGAATGTTATAAAAACTGATATCATGGCCCGGATTGCCTTCCACTATCGACCTCGCCGTCGTTACCTCATGCGCGACAAAAACCTTTGTATCCTTCCTGCCGGACTCGGCAACCGTCAGAACACTCGGCACCCCCATATACTCGTGGGCAAAATGATAATACTCGTTGCCGCCGCCGTACAAACCGTCGAGTATCTCGAGATATGGTATCGCGATCCTCAGGTACTGCTGGTAATCCCAGTTGTCTTCGTACAAATGACTCTTGATACCGAATCCCTTCCACAGGCGGTATTTGAACTTTTTGACTTCTTCTTCGTTAGTCCTGTTAATGCCAACGTTCAATACCTCCACCACGCTGTGTTTGGCAATATCGAACTCGCAGGCTAATTGCCTTTTACCGTAGACAATATCGACATTGTATTTCTCGATTATCCTGTTGAAGACCGCCCCGTAATCCGCCGAGTCGTAATTGTCATGGCTCGAAAACAGCATCTCCCCTGCCTTGCCCAGATTCGAAAAGGTCTCCGCCGGAAGCTCGAAAACAGGCCCGTAAAACACAGTCTTATCGTAAAAACCCTTATACTGTTCCAAATTGCAGACCCCGCTGAGTACCGCTCCGATGCCGCCGATCTTCTTCATCGACTCGTGAGTTACATGCACAGCTATTCTCATCTACTCGACCCTTTTACTGTAATAAAAAAATCGCCTCACCGACAGGCGACCCTGATCAATGCCACATTAATACATTTAAATCGGCGTTTACTCAACAGTTTTTTTGCTTTTTTCCGCTTCGAACACCAATTTTCACAGTTCCCGGAAAAACCATCCCCCTAAAATAAACTGCACCTTTCTCAGTACTCGCCCGAATTGCTATTCCAAACATTTAATCCGAACGGATTAGGCTTTTTGTTGAACTTATAAAATAAAAATCGTTTTTTCTGTGACACAAAGAACAACTGCGGTTATAGTACCCGCCAATTTATAGGGTAATCTCCTATAGATTTTAAGGCGCAGCGAGGGCATGAGTCCTTTTTTCCGCAAAAACACGGTTATCTCAACGGAATTTCTGTTTCCGGCTCATTGACAACTTAATATTCTCTTGGCTTATTTTCCCTGAATCTGTTTCGGTTTATCGGACGAAAAGAAGACTAAAGCCGTAAAATCCGCCGGTGACAGGGCGAATCCAAAAGTCACCGGATTTTAATACTAACTTTTTTGTGTCTTATTTGGAAAGGAATGTTAATATGTCTTTAGTATCTCAAGGGAGGAGAAAAAATGTCTGACGGAAAACCCTCAAACACTTTAACCGCGTCACTAATATACAATCATACCAACCTTAAAATTTCCTTTTATTTGTTCTTTGCAATAATTTTTCTTTTCGCCGCCGATACCTTCGCAGCCGTTTATTATCTAAACGCCTCCACCGGAAGCGACACCAACCCCGGAACAAGCGCCCTTCCCTGGCGGACAATTCAAAGAGCGCTTCCCAACTACACCGCCTCTCCGCAGGTAACCGCCGGCGACACCGTCATGATCGCGCCCGGCAGTTATGGCTCATTTGGCCTCAGCCAGGCAGTTACCGGCCGCAACAGCTATATCACATACAAGGCTTCCGACCCCGCCAACAAACCCCGCTTCACATCGCTGAGCATCTCCGGAACCACCAACGCCTACATCAAACTCCAGGATATCGAAATACGTCAGTCTTCAGCATCGTCGCCCGTCTATATAAATGACTCGAGCTTCATCTATCTGCAGCGCTGTGATATCACCGGCTACAGCTACACCACTTACGGACTCAATATAATATATGCCGACAATATCACCTTCAACAACTGCTACATGGGCAGAGGAGCACACACCCTCCTGATTAGATATTCTCAAAACATCCTGATGGAAAATTGCGAGATCACCGACTCCGACAAGGACACCTTCTACTGCGTTGACTCCGAAAATATCACCCTCAGAAACAGCTTTATCCATTCCCCCGGCGGAGGCTCCCACTCCGACACCGTCTCCTGGACCGGCACCAACGGAATCACCGTACAAAACTGCCTCATATACAATCCCGTCGCCTCCAACGAACAGGGCTTGTATTTCACCAACGACTTCGGCCATCGATGGTCAAACGCCCTTATCGAGAACAACCTGATCTACGGAAACTTCCTCGGCCGATCGGTAAACGTCGAAGGCGGCGACAATATGACCTTCAGAAACAATACCTGCGTCGCAAGAACAACCTCCTCGATAATAAGTAACGGCGTCGCCTTCAGCGGCGACTGCACCGGCATCCAAATACACAATAACATCTTCCAGAATACCGGCGTCACACTCGGCAGCGTCTCCGCAAGCTGTAACATTTACGAAAACCTCCTGGCCGGCTCCCCCGGAAGCGGTTCGCTCGTTAACACAACCGTCGCTTTCGCGAACGAATCATCCAACGATTTCACCCTCACCGCCAATTCCGTCGCCGTCGATTTCGGCGACTCGGCAAACGCGCCCGCAACCGACCTGCTCGGCAACGCCCGCGACGCCGCCCCCGACGCAGGCTGCTACGAATATAACGGAGGAGGAACACCCACCCCCCGACCGCCCGTGCTCGACCCCATCGGCGATAAATATGTAAACGCCGGCGACACCCTCACTTTCGAAGTAACCGCCTACGACCCCGACGGCGACCCGATCACATATTCAGCCGAACCTCTGCCCACCGGCGCCGAATTCATAGACCGGACCTTCCAGTGGACACCCACCAGTAACCAGGCCGGTACCCACCAGCTGACTTTTACCGCCGACGACGGACAGTTACAGGACTCAGAAACCATCACAATAACCGTCACCTATACACCGCCGCAGCAGGGAAATTACTATGTCGATATAATAAACGGCAGCGACTCCAACCCCGGCACAAGTGCCGAGCCGTGGAAAACAATTCAAAGAGCTCTGCCCAACTACTCCGGCTCCGGCGCAAAAGTAGCCCAGGGAAGCACCGTCACCGTCCTGCCCGGAAATTACGGCGATATTACGTATAACGAAAACTCCGACACAGGCAGAACCCAGTGGATAACCTACAAGGCCGCCGACCCCTCAAATAAACCCATACTCCAGGACCTCAAGATCAAAAATACCACCAACGCATATATGATATGGGACGGCTTCCACATCAAAAGCCTCTGCAACGACAGGATGGCAGGCTTCTGCGCCGGAGCATCAGCCTCGACCAACAGGGTAACACACGTCAAACTCCTGAATTCGTTCGTCGAACACGCAAACGCGCAAGATGCCGATGATTACACCCTCAGCATACTTTACGCCGACCACATAACAATAGAAAACTGCGAAATAACCGGCGGCGAATACAATATCCTCGCCACATACTCGACTAACCTGACATTCAAAAACATCAAGGCCCACGACACCCTCAGGGACTGCATATATCTGCAGATCTGCGATATCATTCTCATCGAGGACAGTGAAATTTATAACGTCGACCTCGCCGGCACCACCGCCCACCAGGACTGCCTCGCCGTAGCCGACTGCACCGACGTCACCATCCGGAGAAACAAACTCCACGACGGCCAAAGCCAGGGCCTCTACTTCGTAAACGATTTCGGAAGAAACAACTCCAACGTACTAATCGAGAACAACCTGATCTCCGGTTACTTCCTCGGCAGACCCCTCCAGATCCTCGACACCGAAAACCTCACCTTAAGAAACAATACCGTTGTCGCCGAATGGACTGGTTTCCCCGGCCTCGACAACACCGGTATCTACGTCGGCCCCAACTGCTCTAACTGCTACATTCATAACAACACCCTCCAGAACACAGGCTCCGCCTTCCTCGGCTCCGGCACCTACAACAACTACAATATCCACGAAAATTATAAATCCTCGAATCTCGGCGCAAACTCTCTCGATAATACAACAGTCACCTTCCTCGACGAACCCGCCGCCGATTACAAACTCGCCGAAAACTCCGTCGCCGTAGATTTCGGCGACCTCGCAAATGCCCCCGAAGATGACCTCAACAAAATGCCCCGTGATTCAAAACCCGACGCAGGCTGTTATGAACATCAGCAAAACACCTCCGACGAAGGACTCGTCGGATACTGGCAGTTCAAAGAAATGACAGGCGCCGTCACGGACGATTCCTCCGGCTCAGGAAATTCCGGAACTCTCATCAACAGCCCCGCCTGGACACAAGGCCGATTCGACGGCGCGCTTAGCTTCACCAACACCGACCAGGCCGTCGAGATCACCACAACCGATTTCAGCCTTGACAGCGGAACCATCGTCCTCTGGGCGAATCCGTCGAATTTCCTCTCCACCACGCAATTCCTCTTCGGCCACGTCGCCGAAGGCTGGAAAAATCGCATACAGATATACACCAACTCCGCCGACGGCGCACTCGGAATAGGACTCGGCGACACCCACAGAAGACAAACCGGCATTTACAACCTGCTTACCGGTAAATGGCAGCAGATCACGCTTACCTGGAACCAGGGAAACTACGCCGTATATGTAAACGGCGCCAGACAAACCCAGGGCACCTACACGGGCCTTTCAACAATCAGCAGCTACGCCGACATAGCCAACACAGGCTACCAAACCGATAGACACGAAGCATTCACCGGCATCATCGACGACGTCCGCGCCTACAGCCACGCCTTAACCGACGAAGAGATATACGAACTCTACAACCTCCAGATGTGGCTGTTCGAGCCGATCGGAGATAAAACCGTAAACGAAAACGAAAACCTCACCTTCGAAGTTGCCCTCGCCGAACCCGACAACCCGGCCGTACAGATAACTGCCGAACCCCTGCCCAACGGAGCCGAATTCGCGCAGCCTCTCTTCAACTGGACACCGACCTACGAACAGGCCGGAGCCTACGACGTCAACTTCATCGCGACAAACGGCCAGATCGAGGATATCGAAACCATAACGATCACAGTCAACAACGTAAACAGATCACCCGCCCTGGCGCCACTCAGCGATAAATCCGTCGATGAGGCAGCTACCCTGACATTTGCCGTCATCGCCTCCGACCCCGACGGCGATACTCTCATCCTGACAGCAAACCCCTTGCCCGCAGGCGCCGCCTTCACCGCCGACACCTTCCAATGGACCCCCGACTACGACCAGGCCGGCTCATACACCGTAAACTTTACCGCCTCTGACGGCGAACTCCAGGATTCCCAAAGCATCTCCATCACCGTCAACAATACCAACCGCCCGCCCGTCCTCGATGAGATCGATGACCAGACCATCGACGCCGGCCAGACCCTCACGTTCACAGTAACCGCCTCCGACCCCGACGGCGATACCCTCACCCTCACAGCCGACCCGCTGCCCGCAGGCGCCGCCTTCGCTAACGGCCTCTTCGAATGGACCCCTGATTACGATCAGGCCGGCACATACACCGTAAACTTCACCGCCTCCGACGGCACCCTCGAAGATTCCCAAAACGTCTCCATCACCATCACCGTCAACAGTATTAACCAGCCGCCCGTACTCGATGAAATCGGCGACAAGACCGTCTACCCCGGACAGACCCTGAAATTTACGTTAACCGCCGCCGACCCCGACGGCGACGCCCTGACTTATTTTGTCTTCCCTTTGCCGCGAGGAGCAAAATTCAGAACCGACACATTTACATGGAAACCTTCGAGCAAACAGATAGGTGTTTATAATCTTATAGTGGGCGTAAGCGACGGCGAACTAACGGACAGAAAGATCATCACTATAACCGTTAGAAAGCAAGGCTCCATACCAAACGATATCACCGAAGGCCTCATAGGCTATTGGCGGCTCGACGACGGCGCAGGCTCGGTCGCGGCCGATTCCTCCGACTCCGGTAACACCGGCGCCTTGATCGCCGCTCCGACATGGACCGCCGGCAAAATCAAAAACGCACTGCAATTCGATACCACCGACCAGGCCGTGGAAGTCCCAACCGCCGGCGCAAATCTTAACCAGGGAACCGTATGCCTCTGGGCCAAACCCTCATCCTTCCCCGCCGTCGCGCAGTTCCTCTTCGGCCACGTCGCCGGAGGCTGGAACAATCGGATACAAATCTATACCAACAATACTTCCGGAGCGCTCGGAATAGGCCTCGGCGACACCCACAGAAAAGATACCGGCATCACCAATCTCACCGCCGGCACCTGGTACCACATCACGCTCACCTGGCAATCCGGCTCATACGCTGTTTACGTCAACGCTGTCAATTTTTCCCAGGGTTCTTATACGGGCCTGTCGACCCTGAGCCCATACGCCGACATCGCCAATACCGGCAACCGCTCCGATCGCAATGAGGCCTTCAACGGCATAATCGACGATGTCCGCTTCTACAACCGCGCCCTCACCACCGACGAGATCTCGACAATATACACACTCGGAAATATTTAAGCCCAAAAGACATTGGAGGCCCTTAAAGCATAATCACCTCCTTACGGGCGCCCCCACAAGGGCGCCCATTCTGTTTTTTTATAATCAGATAAAATTTGACAAATTTCTACTGGATTTTATTTTCACGATTCGCTATCATAATCTTGCGAAAAAAACTTACTCATATGGGGGAAAACGAAAATGAGGGGGCTAATATATTTTGTGAAGAGATCGATTTATTTTGCTATCATTTTGATTTTGCAGGCCGCCTGCCTCGCTTCCACTGGCAATACCCGCTGGCAGCAGCTCAACAGCCGTGTTACCGAACTTTACATCCAGGGTAATTACACCGACGCCGCTAACTTAGCTCAGGATTCGCTCGAACTTGCCCGGCAAACCTTCGAACCAGATAGCCTCAACATAGCCGTCAGCCTGAACAATCTTGCGCTGCTTCACAAAGTCCGCGGCCAATACCTCCAAGCCAGGCCCCTCTATGAGCGAGCCCTGGCGATGCGCGAAAAAGCCCAGGGTACTGACCACCCCGATCTGGTCACTGCATTAAACAATCTCGCCGAACTCGAAAAAACCTGCGCCGAATACGACCAGGCCGAGACCCTTTACAAACGTGCCCTTGCCATCAGGGAAAATAACCTCCAAAGCGACGACCCCAAAATCGCGATCTCTCTCAACAACCTCGCAGGCCTCTACACCGCCCAGGCCAAATACGCCCTCGCAAAACCACTCTACGAAAGAGCCCTCAAAATCTACCAAACCTGCCTCGGAGAAAACCACCCCGCAATCGCCAAGACCCTCAACAACCTCGCCGCTCTCCATCAGGCCCAGGCAAATCTCTCCGAAGCCGAATCGCTTTATCTCCGCGCCCTTGAGATATACAAAAAATCTCTCGGCCCCGAGCACCCCGAAACCGCCGCGCTGCTCAACAATCTCGCCTCGCTATACAAGGCCCAAAGCAAATTCGACCAGGCCCAATCGTTTTGCCGGCAGTCTCTTTCGATAAGAGAAAAAATCCTCGGCACCGAACACCCCGAAACCGCTCAATCTCTCAACAATCTCGCCGCGATCTATGAATCATCCGCCCGCTTCGCCGAGGCCGAATCGCTTTACCTAAAGGCTCTGCAAATATGGGAAAAATCTCTCGGCCCCGAACACCCCCAAGCCGCCGCCGCTATGAACAATCTCGCCGGCCTCTACGCCCGGCAGAAAAAAAACGATTCCGCCGAAGAGCTTTTCAAAAAAGCCCTGCGAATAAGAGAAAAAACTCTCGGCCCCGACCACCCCCACGTCACCGAACTGCTCGAAAATATGATACGATTCTACACCGAAACCAAAAACCCAACCCGCGCCAACGAACTAAAAAAACGCTTAAACCAATCCCCCCCGCCAAAATCCCAACCTAACACAAAATAATATCAAATACAGTTAATACAAGCCGATTGACCGTTACTGTCATTCCCGCGAAAACGGGAATCCATAAGTCTTTTTGTTTGATCCTGCAATCGTGGTATCGGCTCTTTCTTACTGAAATTGTTATTAGGTGTCGTAAGATGCCTTAGGTACAACGAATGATAAATTAACCACCTTCGGAGGAACTTCATTAAGACAACCACTCGCTGTCACCCCGGGCGCCGTCGAGGAGTCTATTTAAACAGTTGTAGGGTGGGGTCTTTACCCCACCAGTATTCTGTCGCAATACACATCACGCATCACAACATACGCTCAAACTGGCCATCGGTTAGTTTGAGTAATTATTACATCACCTCGATCTCTACCTTTCGCCGCGATAAAATCCTTCTGGTCATACGGATTTTCCTTGGCTTTTGAGGCAGAAACAGCGGTTTTTTTTCGAAAAATCTTCGAATTCCTATTGTGGCCTATAATAATTGCGCAATTGCCTCTTAAAGGCTGAAAAGGTAAAGACTTAGCAAAATCAACAACAGTCAGGCATAAGGCTCATTTTTACAAGTAAATACGATACTTTTTGAGACTGTAGCAAGGTTACAGAGTATGCCGCTGAGTAGGCAATTCTGGCTT
>CAYNKU010000002.1:0-25011 GCA_964397865.1 uncultured Pirellulales bacterium
GTCTGTTGGTTCAGGACTATCTGTAACTGCTCTGTCACAGATATGAAAACATCATCCCAGCAGTTCGCTTTTGTTTGACGGAAAAGCTTCATAGTGGGATACCATGGGCTATCAGATCTATCGAGCAGCCATCGCCAATCGGATGCGCAACACAGCAGCAGCCAAACCGGTTTTCCCATCGCCGCTGCCAAATGAGGTACAGAGGTATCGGTTGAGATTATCAGGTCCAAATTTTCGATAGCAGCGGCGGTGTCTGTGAAGTCTTCAAATTGCTCACCAAGATTTACCACCGGGACTTTGCCGGCCAAGTCCGCTATCTGGTCAGCAGGTGTGCCCTTTTGCAATGCGAATAACTTTATACCATCGATTGCCGCCAGCGGTGCGAAATCCGCGAGTCTGCATGCGCGCAGGTGGTTTCTTTCGTAAACTGGAGAACCTGACCAGACAATACCCACTTTGAAATCGGGGCCTGAAAGCATTTCCTGCCAGAATTGTGCCTTGTCCGGGTCGGCAAAGATGTATGGGACTACGTCGGTGATATTGTCGGTGGTTGTCTCGAAGATCTGCGGCAAATCCAGCAGGGATACATGCAGATCGAAGTTTATTTGCGGTTTATTGTCGAACGACGCTTCCACGATCTCGTCCACACCGGTAAAACCGGTTAGAAGATTGTAAAGCGGTTTCCTTACCTCCAGAATCACAGTTCCGCCCCGGGCTTTAACCATAGGCAGATATCGCACAAAGTGGATGGTGTCGCCGAAGCCCTGCTCATAATGAACAAGCAGTCTTTTGCCGACAAACGGCCGGCCGTCCCAGCGTGGTTGCTCGTGGTGGTGAGGGTAGGTGAGAATTTTCAGGTCGCCGGATAATCGCCACTGGTACTCCTTGAAACCCTCCTCAAACCTTCCGGCTACCAGAAGTAACAGGGCGAGGTTCCAGTGCGCCTCGGCATAATCCGGGTCGATCCGAATCGCTTGTCTATAATTTTCAATAGCCTGGTCGTATCGATTGTGTGCCGCGTGGATTGTTCCAAGATGATTATATGCTTCGGCATAATCCGGGGCGATTTCGATCGCTTTGCTGTAATTTTCGATGGCCTGGTCATCTTTGTTTTGCATATCGAGGCAATAGCCAATTGTATTATATGCCCAGGCATAATCGGGTTTGATCGATATCGCTTTTTTGCAGCTTTCAATGGCGTCGTCGAAACGTTTCTGTGCCTGCAAGGCCACTGCCATATTATGAAAGGCCTCGGCAAAATCAGGAGCAAGCCTGGTTGCCTGTTGATAGGCGTTAACAGCTTCGTCAAATTTTCCGAGTTGTTCACAGACAAGACCAAGGGTGTTATAGAACCGAGGCGCTTGTGAATTCGACGCAATTGCTCTTTCAATCAGTTCGACAGCAAGGTGGTTTTGGTCCTTTTGGGCCGCAAGCACACCAAGTGAGTGCAGGACATCGGGATGGTCAGGATTGTTTTTTAGAATAGACTGATAGAGTTCTTCGGCCCGGGCGAGCCGGCCGGCCTGATGGTGCTGTACAGCAATTTTTATAGTTTCTGCTATATCAGGCATTTATCCGCACACTGCTATATGAGCATATTTATAGAGTCATCAGTAATCTGGACCTGTGCCTCGGCGAAGCCGGTATAACCCTGCTCGCTTGTCAACCATTGATTAGCCTCGGTCCAACCGGGATTATTCGGGTGAGGGTCGTTGTCCGCACCGGTCTGGCCGTGGCCATGCTGTTCGCCAGAGGTGGTTGCCGACGATGCGTCCTTGAAAGCCTGCTGCTGATGTTGATTTGTCAACATAACATCAAGCCTTTTTATCTGAACACCGTCTTCGGCAAGGTTTTGGAGTATCTGCGGTAAGGCGTTTTGTATTTCGGCTCTGGTCTGTGGTCTGCTTACTTCGAGCAATCCGGTGATTTTTCCATCCTGCTGGTGGAATTTTATAGTGACTTTTCCAAGTTCCGGGGGATTAAGGCGGATAGTAATCTGCTGCCCGTCCTGGCGCAAAGAAGAATGGATAGATTCCTGTATCTGTTTGCCAACATCGGTGGATGCCTCGCCGGGCAAAGTGCTACCGGCCGGCTTCGGAGCCGAGACATTGGATGGCTGTTGGGAAACTGGACTTTGAGCACCGTCTGAAGAGAATATCTGCTTGAAGGTCTCAGAAGAATTGTTTTTCAGGTCGGTATTAGCCGAGGAGCCGGTGTCTTTTATGTTGTTAGCAGAGACTATCTGCTTGGAGCTTAACTTTGTCAGGATGGATTCACTTGAGGTATTGTCGATATCAATCTTATCATCGGTATGCAGAGATTTGGAAAGTGTATGTGTATTTGAGATATCCTGCTGATTAGTATTGGCATTGTTGTCGGTCGGTTTATTGGCAGGCTGAACGGGTTTATCCAAACCAAAGCTGTCGAGCTGGAATTTTTGGTCCGAGGATTTGTCGTGACCGGTCGGTATGTCGGTATTTAAAGGTGTTTTTTGATGGTCGGAGACAGCAGGCTTGTTCGTTAAGGCTGATTTTTCACCTGCAGCGGTCATAAGTGAGGGCGATTCTTTATCGCTAAAAGGTAAGATTTTTTGCCCATCGGAAACTGTGGAGGTGTTTGCGTTGGGTAGTTTTTTGTTATCCGCAGAAACCGTGGAGGTGTTTGCATCAAGTAGTTTTTCGTTGTCCGCAACTTTCTCGGGTGCAGTAGTTAGAATTTCGGTTATTGTTTTTTTGGCGATTGTCTGATTGGCAGGGTTATTTGCGACCCCCACTGCTTTGTTTGATACGGTAGGTTGGTCAGAGTTTTTGCCTTCTGCAGTGGAGCCGTCAGCAACAAGTGGTTTTCCAGAAACAATGGAAGCGATTTTGCTTGCGGTTTGGCTGCCGGGGGCAACAGCAGCAGCAGGGTCAGTTTGGCCCGGTTTGGCAGTTTGACTTTTAGTTGAAGGCGATCCGGAAGCTTTTAATTCCGCAAGCATTTGCGCAAGCTCTAAACCGGCCCCGGGCTCAAGAATCATTTTCTTTGTAACAACGGGTTTTTGGCCATGTTCTGTCATCTGCGTAAATTTAGCCAACCAGGCTTGTATTATCTGAGGCTGGATGGCTACAGGGCCGAGAGGGGCACTGTGATTTTGGTTTCCATTGTTTTCGGGGACGACCAGGCCAGTGGGAGGCTTTATTTTTTCGCCGTAAGCATGGGCAAACTGCTGTTGCTCACTTGCGGGGTTTTGGGGTGCATTAACCGTTGTATTATCGGTCGTTGCCGTACCGTCAGCAACAGCGTGGTTGTTGGTCGGTACAGCAGGCAATTGCTTTGAGCCTTTGGCTGCTGTGCGTGCTGGTGAACCTGCACCAAAACCTCGCTGGCATGCTGGAGCATCCAAGAGTAGATTTGGCATACCAGTATTCATTTAGCAGTTATGTTTGCAATTACTGTGCCAGTATTGGTATCTGTAAACCCAATAAGCCATAAGCCTTTGTCAATAATACCCTTATGAGCATCAAATAATCGCCGCAATTAAAAATATCCCGGTGTTTTTTGTTACTGCGGTAAGATATTCCTGCATGTGGGAAAAAATTTCCGGATTTTTTGGGAATTCTTCTCCGCGGTCATAAGGGTGGGGTGTAAAAGGGTACGGCTGTAAGTGTATAGATTCCTAACAGCGTTGTTACGGTTCAAAAAATCGGGAGGGGTGATAAGTTCGGTTTTTTGAGCAAAACGGCCTATTTTCAGGCTTAAAAAGGTTGGGATCGAGTATTTGGCACGATAATTGCACATCTTTGAACACAAATATGGTTGCGCTATGCTTAATGGAGCCGAAAATGTCCAAAATAAGCAATATAATCGAATTTCTTGAAGCCGGCATAAAGGCTGAAGGCATACGTCAAAAGGCTATCGCCAATAATGTTGCCAACCTTGAGACACCAGGGTACCGCAGGATCGATGTTAAGTTCGAAGAACTGCTTGCCAAGGCGCTGGATTCATCCGGCGCCGCAGACCTGAGTGAGATCGAAGCCCAGATTTATCAGCCTAAAGAAACACAGGTAAAGTCAAACGGCAATGATGTTAACTTAGAGGCCGAGGTCGGCCATATGGTGAAGAATACTCTTCGTCATAAGGCATATATCCGGCTGCTCACAAAGAAATACAAACAAATGATACTTGCGATGCAGGTAAAGTGACAATTGATGATCAAAAAAAACTGTAGGAGAAACTAATTTTCCACAAAAGAGGTAAATTGAAATGGAAGTTAACAATAGCTTTAGCCCAATAGATATAGCGATTTCGGGAATGAGGGCACAGGAAAAAAATGTAAGCATAATCTCCTCGAATGTCGCGAATGCTCAGACTACAGATGACGGCCGGGGACAGCCTTACCGCAGACTCGAGGCGGTATTTAAGACAGACGCCGACGATATCGGTGGCGTCAGCCTGGAGGATATAACGGCGGATATGAGTGATTTTCAGCAGATTTTGAAACCCGGTCATCCTGATGCCGATGAGCAGGGATATGTGACGATGCCTAATGTGAAATTAGGCCAAGAGATGATAAATTTGAATGTTGCAACGCGAGTATACCAGGCTAATGCCGCTGTTTTGAAACGTTACCAGCGGATGGTAGAAACAACGCTCGAACTGCTTAAATAAGGAGTAAAACGTAATGGTTAATCTAAATCCTAATATAACTTCGATACATCCCGGGGGTAAAAGCGATTTTGCCGGGATTAACAAAACAGGCACTCCAGATGCCAAAAACAACAAATTTGCTGATACCGTTAAAGCGGCAGAGGATTCCATATCCAAGGTGGATGACCTTCAACAGGCATCAAATATGGCCATAAAGGATTTATTGACCGGCAAGAACGAGGATATCAATTCGGTGGTGTCAGCGATGGCTAAAGCGGATATGAGTTTCAAACTTCTTGTCGGTGTAAGGAATAAATTGATCGAGGCCTACAAACAGACAATGAAAATGCCTCTTTAATTGATTATTGATTATTGGAAAGAGTAATAAAAAAGCGAATTAATGAAAGGATTCGATGAGCTTTTTACAAAAGTTAAGTACGGTTTGGCAAAATTTGAGCGTAATTCAACGAGCTTTGCTGACAGCTATAGGTTTGGTATTTATTATTGTCGGCGGATTGCTCACCTATTGGGCTCGCATGCCGGATATGGCGCTGCTTTACTCGAATCTTGACCCTGAAGAAGCATCCAAGATCACAGAGAATATTGGTGAGAAAGGGATTGTTTACAAATTATCAAACAGGGGGACAACTATCTATGCTCCGAAAGAAAATATCGCCCAGCTTCGGCTGGATATGGCAAAAGAAGGTCTGCCCGAAGGCGGCCAGAAAGGCTACGGGATTTTTGATAACGAGAAAATCGGAATCAGTCCGTTCGTACAGAATGTTAATTTGAAACGAGCTCTACAGGATGAACTCGCCAAGAGTATACAAATGATCGACGGCGTAAGTCACGCGCGAGTCCATATAGTCAGCACCGAGCAAAAGATTTTCACATCAGGAGAGTCGGAAACAAGCGCGTCTGTAGTTCTTCGCTTAAAAGCCGGTTACAGGCTCAGTGCCCTGAATATAGCGGCGATTACACATTTGGTAGCCGGCAGTGTCAAAGGGCTGAAATCCGGAAATATAACGGTCGTGGACAGCCAGGGCAGGCTGCTTTCCAACAAATCCGATCAGTCTATGGCAAGTGGGGCAGGGACTGTTGCTGACTACCGCGAGAGAGTGGAACAGAGTTTGGCAAATAAGGTCGAAGACATGCTTACCGCGGTTCTGGGACCCGGCCGGGCTAAAGTTCGGGTCAGTGCCGAGATAGATATGACCAACATTAGTACAGTAACAGAGACATACGACCCAAAGGGAGTGGCAAGCAAGGAAGAAATTAAAGAAAAGAAAAAAACAGACGCTTCAGTCGCAACCGCCGAAGGTAATGCCACTCCAGGCGTGGAAGCAGATAATACGATTGTTACAGAGTTCGTTAACGGCAAGACTGTCAGGCAGGAAGTTATTCTGCCCGGAGAAATAAAATCTCTGGCAGTTGCGGCTGTAGTGGACTTATCCGTACCTGACAGCAACGAAGCACAAACCGGCGCGGAAGCCGCAAAGATAATGACACGATCGGATGTTGAAAGTCTTATTGAAAATGCTTTAGGTCTTAAAGTTAATGAGGGTGACTCTCTTGAAGTGGTTGAAGCCAGGTTCCATCGTCCGGCAGAGGCTTTGATCGACAAGGAAGAAGCCGGCGGGCTCGATTTTATCGCGATTGCCCGGCAAAGTTCGCTGGGAATTATGGCGATTTGCGCGTTGGTGGTTCTGAAAATATTCGGCGGGTCAAAGAAAAAAGCCTCAGCAGCAAATGCGCAATTGCCTGCGGGAATCGGGGAAAACGCGGCTCTTTTACCGGCAGCAACAGAGGAATCGGAGACGTTGATCCTGCGCAGGCAGTTAGCCAGAAGTTTGCGAAGTAATCCAGAGCAGGCCAAACAATTATTCGCCAGTTGGTTCGAGGAAAGGTAAGTTAAACAAGTGGTATTGACGGGTAAACAAAAAGCTGCGATGCTGCTAATGAGTCTCGATGCGGTAAACGCTGCCGAGCTGCTTAAAGGTTTAGAACCTGAAATGGTTCAGGAACTGGCGGTGGAGTTGGCGTATCTGGACGCATCGGGATTGCGAGACAGCATGCAAAGTACCGAAGTTGCCAAAGAGTTTTGTAATTTGCTGCAGCCCAAGAAAGGATTTCATCTTAAGAATTTTCTCGATACGATGTTGAGAAGCTCCGTGGGCGATGAAAAGACCGATCAGATACAGACTCAGATACAGAATTTGCTTCAAAAACGGGATCCGTTTATTTCGATTCGCTCGGCAGATTCTCAAACATTGGCGTCAGTTTTAGGGGACGAGCACCCACAGGCAGTTGCGGTTGTTTTGTCGGAATTGCCGACCAGGAAAAGCTCAGAGGTTCTTGGTCTTTTGGGCGAAGGAGTTCGGCTTGGTGCTGTCAGCAGGATGACCGGCTCTGGTACTGTGACCGCTGAAGCGAAGAGACGAATAGCAGAGATGGTCTGTAAGCGTCTCGATGCTCTTACTGCCAGTCGTGAAGATGGCGGAGTTCAAGAGGCGGGAGATCAGTCTTTAAGAAAAGTTGCAATAATTTTGCGAAATCTCGGTAAAGAACTTCGAGACGGTTTACTTGCCGCAATACAAGAAAAAGACACCGAAGCGGGAGAGAAAGTAACTAACCTGATGATACTGTGGGAAGACATTCCGCAAGTTGCGGACAGGTCTCTGCAGGAAGCCCTGCGAGGAATCGAATCTCAGAAGTTGGCGCTGGCATTAGTCAAAGCTGATGAAACAATTATCGAGAAGATCAAGTCTAATATTTCCGAACGCGCAGCAGCAACAATAGATGAAGAAACCTCCCTGATGTCGGCACCCAAGAAAGATGATATTGCCAAAGCCAGGGAGGATATCGTTAAGGTTTTGCGTGAAATGAATGAAAAAGGCGAACTCAATTTTGTAGAAGAATAATAAATGGCTGATACATTTTCGGTCAATCTTACCAGGCCGATCAAGTCGGCGGCAATATTAGACGGTTTCAACAGCAATGCGGAATCGCCGATTATCGACGGGTCTGGTCCGGCGGCGAATGGCAATCAAGTCCAACCGGCAGAGTACCTGCGAGCACAAAAGCAGATGTTTGAAGATGTCTGCCGGACACTTCAAGGCCTGGTTGTTAAGCTCGATGAGTTTTATAATCAGCTTTTCACCGAGCAAAAGGAAGAAATCGCCAGGCTTTCGGTTGAAATTGCCAGGAAGATACTGATGCAAAAAGTCCGGGATGGTGATTATGAAATCGAATCGATTGTCAGAGAAGCGATTAAAAATGCTCCTGCGCATCAGGATTTAGTCGTACATTTGAATCCTCAAGACCTGGCTGACTGTCAAAAAGTTCAGGCGGATAATGAGAGCGGGGATTTAGCCGGTATCAAGCTCGTTGCGGATCCTAATATTGGACGAGCAGAATGTTTGCTTGAGAGTCCAAAGGGAATAATCAAATCATTAATTGAAGAAAATCTCGAACAAATCGCCAAAGCGCTTGAAAAGGCGGAATGATTTTATGGCTACAAGTGGAATGAAAGGACAGAACCTTCAAACCGGCCGGGATGCGTTTGCCGTGCCGGGAAAGAATTTGATCGATTTTGATAAATTTCATTCAGCCTTGCGCACAGTGAATTTACTGAATTGTCAGGGTACGGTGGTTCGGGTCTCGGGTTTGACGGTTGAATCCAGCGGTCCGCAGGTGGGGTTAGGTGAACTTTGCGGCATAAATATTCGTGACGGTCGGCGAGTACTGGCGGAGGTTGTGGGTTTCCAGGCAGATCGGCTTATTCTGCTTGCTTTGGAGCGCATAGAAGGTATATCGCCCGGCGATACTGTAACCGCCAGGACCACTCCCCGTTATATCAGCTTAAGTGAGAATGTGTTGTCAAGAGTATTGAACGGCCTGGGAGAACCTATCGATGGTAAAGGGCCGTTGGCTGGAACTGAGAAGAAAGCGTTGGATGCGAGCAGCCCGCCGGCATTGAGCAGGAAAAGGATTACCAAACCTTTGGCCTTAGGGATCAGGTCAATAGACGGTTTACTAACCTGCGGCAGAGGTCAACGAGTAGGTATCTTTGCGGGAAGCGGTATAGGCAAAAGTGTGCTTTTGGGCGATATCGCCAATTCAAGTGACGCGGATGTCAATATAGTGGCATTGATTGGTGAGCGCGGCCGGGAGGTTCGGGAATTTCTCGAGAGTGATCTTGGTTCCGAGGGATTAGCTCGGAGCGTGGTAGTAGTTGCGGCTTCGGATTCACCGCCGATTCAGAGGGTAAAGGCGGCATTCGTAGCCGTAACCATTGCCGAATATTTCAGAGACAAGGGTAAAACCGTTTTGTTCATGATGGATTCACTGACACGTTTCGCACAAGCTCAGCGTGAAATCGGACTTGCCGCCGGCGAACCACCGGCTACAAAAGGTTACTGTCCGAGCGTTTTTTCGCTGATGCCCAGACTTGTGGAGCGTTTAGGATGCGCTGAAAACGGCAGTATTACAGGAATCCTGACGGTACTTGTTGAAAACGACGATCTGACTGACCCGGTTGCAGATAGTGCCCGCAGCTTGTTGGATGGACATATAGTTTTGTCGAGAAAATTGGCCGAGAGGGGTCATTTTCCTGCTGTGGACATTTTGGCGAGCATAAGCAGATTAATGCCCGCGGTGGTAAGCAAAGAACATCAACTGGCAGCCCAGAAACTCAGGGAAATATATGCCACATACACCGATGCCGAGGATTTGATAAATATCGGAGCGCATTCACCAGGCAGTAACCGTCGTATTGACGGGTCGATCGCATTAATTGACAGAATAAGCAATTTTCTTGTTCAGGGCGTTAGAGAAAGAAGTAATTTTACCGAAACTGTCAGGCAAATGACCATGATCACTCAATCGTGGAACGAATTGTTGAATGTTGATATTGTCGGAAACAAGAATTAAATGAAGCGATTTGTATGGCGATTGCAGCGTGTTCTTGACATAAAAGCAAAAGAAGAGCAAATGAAGAAAGCCCAGTTGGTTAAGCTGACCGAAAAACTTGCTCAGGCACAAAGTGAACTTTTGGCACAGACAAGAATACTGGACAATATAATCGATGATTTAATAAAACAGGAACCCAAAAAGCGGTTAGGCAAACAACCGTTTTTTTTGAAGAGTTCCAAAACAAACGATGAGATAATCGAGAAACTGAAAGAAAAGGTAAGTGGACTCGAATCGGCTCAAAAAGAAAAAATCGCTGAGGTTTTGAAGGTTAAAAGGTTTAAGGAAGGTTTGGAGAAATTACGGGATGAAGCAAAAGCAAGGTTTATAACCGAGGCAGAAAGGCAGGAGCAAAAGGAGTTAGATGAAGGAACCACTGCCGGTTTTGCCCGAAAAAGACAATGTGTGAGCTCGTGACAAAAATTAAAATTTAGGAGCATTAAACGTGAATAAGAAACTAATTATAATCGCATTAGCCGGCGGTCTGTTAAGCTTTGGGGCGATGTTCGTATATGCCTGGCTTATCAAGCCATCTGCGCAAACCACGGAAGTCGAGGCGGCCCAGTCGATAGATGCCACAGAGGAACCTGTTATAAAAGTTCCTGAACCGCAAACTTCTGCCAATAGTACTGCCGGGATGATCGAGAGCAAAATGAAAAAAGCTATGACAGAAGAGCAGCTTAAAAGTCTTGTTTATGAGATACGGACGAAAATTCAAGAATATGACAATAAGCTGGAAGACCTCAAACTCCGTGAGGAGAGATTACGAGTGGCCGGTGATATGTTGAAAAAGGATATTGAGCAGCTCGATAATTTACGAATCGAACTTGCTTCGACTGTTGCCGGTCTCAAGGCCCAACGGGACAACCTGCTAAAGAGCAGGGTTGAAATTGCAGAAAAGGAAAGAAACAACCTTGTGTCAATAGCCGCCACGTATGACAAGATGGACTCAGCCAGCGCAGGTAAAATACTGACAAATATGAGCCAGGGTCAAAATAACAGTGCCGATGACGCCGTAAAAATCCTCCACTATATGTCCGAGCGAACCAAAGCAAAGGTGCTGGCTTCTATAGCTGAGACAGACTCTCCACTTTCAGCGTATTTTTGTAAGAGGCTAAAACAGATAGCCGAGAAAGAATGACTC
This sequence comes from uncultured Pirellulales bacterium, assembly GCA_964397865.1. Classification (GTDB taxonomy): domain Bacteria; phylum Planctomycetota; class Phycisphaerae; order Sedimentisphaerales; family Anaerobacaceae; genus CAYNKU01. Next base: position 10,745 of record CAYNKU010000002.1, read on the forward strand.
TATGGACATTGCAACAATAATAGGCGTTTTATTCGGTCTTGTTGTAGTAATCGGAGCTATTGTAGCCGGCGGCGGTGCCGCGATATTTTTTGATATTCCCGCTCTGGCAATAACAATAGGCGGTATGCTCTGTGCTACAATGATACATTTTTCTCTGCCACAGTTTCTGGGGATATTTTCCGTAATCAAGAAAACCATTATAACCAAGATACCGTCGCAATCAGACTTGATTCAGAAAATGGTCAATTATTCCGCTATCAACAGGCGCGATGGGGCATTGGCTCTGGAGCAGGAACTTCGCAATGTAAACGATTTGTTCTTTGTCAAAGGCCTACAGATGCTCATAGACGGCCAGAATCCCGATTCAATTCGGGAACTTATGTTACTTGAAATACAATATCTTCAGGAGCGCCATTCAAACGGTAAAAAGATTCTGGAATTTATGGGGGCAGCCGCCCCTGCTTTCGGAATGATAGGAACGCTTATCGGCCTGGTCCAAATGCTAAGAAATCTTGAGTCACCTGAAACGATTGGTGCGGGGATGGCAGTAGCCCTGTTGACCACATTTTATGGCGCCTTTGCCGCCAATTTGATTTTTATACCGCTGGCAGGCAAACTGGGGATTTATTCCAAAGCCGAGACGACGGCGATGGAGATGATTACAGAAGGCGTCTGTGCTATTGCCCGCGGCGAGAACCCGACTGCCGTTCGCGAAAAAATGCAGGCATTTGTTTCCCAAAGCAGACGTGAAGAAGTAAAGGCAAATATATAATGGTATGTGAGAGGAAATCACCGGAATCTGATGAGGAGGCAGGTGCGCCGGAATGGATGGTAACTTTCAGCGATTGTATGACGCTGCTGTTGACATTTTTTGTGCTTCTTTTGAGCTTTTCATCCTTCGACAATATAGAAGACCTTTTTAAATTGAAAACAGTTTTTAATGAGCAGCTTTCTTTCGGTTCGCAGGAAACCGATAAAGATTCGTTTTCTCCTGCGGAATCAACCCAATTTAACGACGATCTTGACAAGGGCAGCGAAAAGCAAACTTTAGAAAGAGGGGATAAGGACAACTTAAAAAAAGAAACAGAGACATCAAATTTTCACGATCGCAAGGTGTTTTTGATTTCATCGGACAAGGTTTTTTACGGTAACGGCAGAGCTCTTTCTCTGCAGGGCCGTAAAATTCTTTCTCTAATGGCATCGTTTTTAAAAGAGATGCCAAACCGTGTAGTTATCAGTGAAAATGGAGCGGATAACGAGAGAATTGACGAGTATTTTGGTCTGCGGCGGGCATGGAAGGTAATGGAATATTTAACAACAAAACAAGGCCTTGACAAAGGACTATTCAGCATTTCAGCAGATTCGCTCCAAAAAACCGACAATAATGACCTGCAGAATAGTTCACAGGCAGAAACCGCCCGCACACTTGAAATTGTACTGCTTGAACGGAGCATTTACAATTGAGCCGGAAACAGCAAACAGCCGAAACAAACCGTGCTAAAGTTCCCGCGTATATCGTTACCTTCTCGGATATGGTAACACTCTTGCTGACATTCTTTGTAATGCTTTTAACCTTGGCACATGTACGGGACCCTGAACTGTTTAATGTAAGCAGGAACACATTTATAGAATACATAGAAAACTATGGACTCGGGGTTCATAAGGGCAAAAAAATAACGCCGGAATTTGACAATCTCAAAATTAAATATTTCATAAGCAGCCCCGAGAAAGATGTTTCTTTCAGAACCATAGATGCAAGAGAAGAAGAGCTTCGTCGGATTTTCAAGAAGATAAGCGAGTCTATGAAAACCACACCTTCGCAGTTGGTGGCAAAGAAGGCCAATTTTTCAGTAACCAATATTAACTTTTCACCAGGGCTGACACAATTAAATGAGCCGGCCAAAAGGTTTTTAACACAGTTTGCCACAGATTTACAGGCAAGAGGTCAGCCCCAAGCGATAAAGCTTTATGTCCTCGGCCTGGCCACAGATGCCAAAAACCAACAGCAACAGTGGATATTATCAGCCAGACGGGCTCAGGCGGTGTCAGGGTTTTTGAATGGTATCTTACCTGCAGAGCTCCAATGGCCTGTTTATTCGTGGGGAGCGGGGCCGGGAGGCCTTTGGGTTGGTGAAAACAGCCTGGTTTCCGAAAAATCACAAATCCTCATCGCAGTACTGAGGGGGGATGATTAGATTTACCAAGTCCACTTTTATATCCCAGGGAAGCATTTACAACTGTCAAGTTTTTTAACAATATTTGCTTTGGGACGATCGATTTCGGGCCAAAATCCGCCCTGACAGCATATTAATGCCTGTTTTTCGGTTTCGGCACGCTATTTGCTCAACCTGTATGTGTATAGGGATTATATGCAGGTACATTAGCTGTGGTAAGATATAAAAGAAAAATAATAGCCTCTCTGTTGGTGGTTTTGGTGGGCAGTGGAGTGATTTCTTTATGTTCCGGGCAAGCAGTTACAAAGACCCCGCCGCCTGCATTCGACAAGTCCACTTCTTTGTTTACGAGCGACCCGAATTTTTCTACAGGTTCAGACCGTAATCTTACTACCCGGGAGCTGTTCTACAAAATGATGTTCGCCGTTTTGCTTGTTGTTGCGATGGGGACAGCAGCGATTTATATTTCAAAAAAGCTCATGCCAAGGATTACCAACCTGTCCGGCAAAAAGATTCAGGTTTGTGAAACAGTTCACCTTGGGTCACGTAAAGCCGTACATCTTATTAAAATAGGCAATCGTCAACTTCTAATAGGCAGCACTAATGAGAGCATCAGTAAGCTTGCAGATGTAACAGACGCTTTGGCCGAAACAGATTTATCGGCAAAAACAGATATCGAATAAGGAAATTGATGAACCGCGATATTAAAATATTTCTTTTAGTACTTATTTTTTTGCTGCCGGCTTGCATCTCTTTTGGGCAGACTGATACCACTTCTGAAGATATCATCAAAGAGAACACAATACCAAGTATCGGCGACTTGGTAACGGTTATAGATAAAGCAACGGCAGCGGAGAGTCAAGGTAAAGACTGGTCAACACCTGTAAAACTTGTGATCATTTTTACCGGGCTGGCGATTTTGCCAAGCCTTTTGGTAATGATGACATCATTTACCCGGATAGTTATCGTTTTATCTTTTGTTCGCCGTGCCCTGACTACACAAACGATACCGCCTACTATTGCCATAATGGGTTTGGCGTTATTTCTGACCTTATATACGATGGCGCCCACCTTTTCAAAAATCAACGAAACCAGCATACAGCCTTATCTCGCAAACGAGATGGATTTTCAGACGGCCGGAGCCCAGGCCGGCAGTTGTATGAAGGAATTTATGCTCCGGCAAACCCGAGAATCCGATCTGGCTGTTTTTGTGCAGATAGCCAAAATAAATCCTCCTTCGAGTCCTATGGATATCGGGATGCATGTAGTGATTCCGGCGTTTATTATAAGTGAGTTTCGAACAGCATTCGAGATAGGGTGTCTTTTGTTCATACCATTTTTATTGGTGGATATGGTCATTGCGAGTGTTCTGCTCAGTGCGGGCATGATGCTGCTTCCGCCGGTGATGATTTCTCTGCCTTTCAAGCTGATACTGTTTATTCTTGTTGACGGCTGGGGTTTGTTGGCAAAGAGCCTCAGCCTGGGTTTTAGTTAGATGTTAATTTTATAGGAATTTGGCGGATGGACAGTAGTTTTATCTTGTATCTTGGTCGACACACTCTTGAGACAGCGCTTCTTTTGGCTGCACCGATTCTATTGACCTGCATGATAGTTGGTATAACCGTAACATTATTTCAGGCAGTTACATCTATACGCGATATGACGCTGACAATAGTGCCCAAACTTCTGGCTGTGGGTGTAGTGACATTACTTTTCGGCGGCTGGATGATGGAGGTTCTACTTCGATTTGCCAACGAAATTTTCGGTCATATCCAGAATATCGGGCCGTAACTTATGGAATTGATGACCGAAAAACTGCTCAGATTCGTAATGGTGCTGACAAGGATTTCAGCTTTTTTTGTAGTAGCACCCATCTTCAGTTGGAAAGCCATACCTATCAGAGTCAAAGCGGCGCTGGTTTTGCTAATAACGATTTTTTTCTCCATGACAACACCTCGCGGTGTTATTCCCGACCGAGCGTCTTTATTGGAGGCTATACTGCTGATAAGCAATGAAGCCGTTTACGGTTTTGCCCTGGGGTTGATTGTTGTTTTTGTGTTTACCGCAGTCAGATTCAGCGGCCGGATCATCGAACGCCAGATGGGTTTGGCGATGGCTAATGTTTTAGACCCCCTAACAGGTGAAAGATCCCAACCGCTTGGTATGTTTATGGAGATGGTATTTATAATTTTGTTTTTCAGCGCTAACGGTCATCATTTATTTTTGTTAATTATTTCTCGAAGCTACGAAGCGTTTCCAGCAGGTTCTACACCAAGCGTACCTGTCCTTACCGAAGGAATAATTAAAGCCAGCTCAACGCTGTTAATAGTCGGGTTAAGGTTGTCGGGGCCTATATTGGCGGCATTTTTGCTGCTAATGATTGTTTTAGCGGTATTGGCGCGTATTGCCCCGGAAATGAATATTTTATTTATCAGTTTGCCTATGCGAGTAGGTTTGGGGCTGTTAATGGCGGGGATATTTTTGCCTATAATCTCCGAATTCGTCTCTGAATTTGCCGACTGGATGGGCAAATTGCTCCCGCTTTAACTGATATTCAGGACTAAGATATGGCAGACAAACCAGCGGCCGAAAGGACAGAACGGCCGACATCAAAAAAGTTATCAAGGGCAAGAACAAAGGGACAAGTGCCTCAGAGCCAGGAACTAATGTCTTTTATCTCGATTCTTGTTCTGGTAGCAGCAATATTTTTTTCGGCACAGCGGTTAATGGATTACTTCACCTTGCTGATGTGGGAGGGTATGTCAGGGCAAACTCAAATTTTTGCTGACGCAGGCAGCTTTACAAATTTTGCCAATACTAAAATAATCGATTTTGTTGTGGTTCTCTGGCCTATTCTCCTGATACTTTCTGTAGGTGCTGTTGCCGGAAGCATTATCGTCTCCGGATTTAATTTTTCCACCGAAGCTGTATCGCTGAAATTCGATGCGTTAAATCCCGTAGGAGGCTTTGGGAGATTAGTAAACGCGCGTTCTATGGTAAAACTGATTGCGTCTATCGCCAAATTACTTTTTGTTTCGCTGATCGTCTGGTTCTATCTGTCCGACAAGCTTGAGGCACTCGCCACTCTCAGATGGGCGTGGTCTCTGGGGATGCTTACCCTTATTGCAAAAATGATATTAGGCTTGTGCATACGTATTTGTATCGCGCTGATGATCATAGGGGTTGCTGACACGATCTACCAGAAGTGGAAGTACATCCAGGATTTGAAGATGACAAAACAGGAGGTAAAAGAAGAGCGCAAGCAGACAGAAGGTTTGCCGGAAGTGAAAAAACGGATCAGAAGGATCCAGTTTGAAATGGCTTTCAAACGTATGCTGCAAGAGGTTCCCAAGGCCAACGTGGTACTTGTAAACCCCGAGCATGTGGCAGTGGCATTGCGTTATGACGCCAAAACAATGGAAGCACCGATTATGGTGGCTAAAGGCGCCGATCACCTGGCGGAAAAGATAAAAGAGATCGCGCGGGCTTATGGCGTGCCGATAGTAAGAAGGCCTGAATTGGCCAGGACGATATACTCAACGGTAGAACCCGGCGGTACGATACCGGAGGTTCTGTATGTGGCGGTGGCAGAGGTTCTGGCACTTGTTTATCGATTGAGGCACAGGAAAAGCTAAGCCCAATCTTTTAATATGACGAAACCAACAGGCCGGCAGCGGCGAGCTGGCCTTGTATCAGGGCCAATGTCTGTTCGAGGCGTGCAAACTGGAGTATTAATCTTTTCTCTCTTTGCTCCAGGCGGTATTCTTCATCTTCAATCTTATCATCAAGATACTCCACCTGGTCTTCCATATGTTCCTGATCGAGCGGGATGGAGCCCACTTCCGCCTTTAGCATTCTGTCGATCGCATCTTCGATTTTGCCGGTAAAGCCTTGCTTGACATAAATGGTAGCTTCAGTAGTATGGTCATCAGTCAGTTCACTCGCATTGATAGTCAGTTGAAGTCCGCACTCGGGGTAATCAGGGTAACCGTTATCGTCGTTGAGAGTGCTGATGCCTGTGGCAATACCATCGCTATAAGACATAGTTCGGTAGCTTGATTCGCTTGACAGTTTTATTTTTACCCATGCTATGGAACCGCTTTCTTTTCTTACCTGAACATTATAAGTACCAGCGGTGGTATAATCCGTGGCACCGCAGAATTCGATATAATCGTCCGTGTCGCTGCCGATATTCCTGGCCCCTATCAATTCAAGGACATCGTTATAATTTTCAGCTATTGCTTCGTTAAAATCGTTCTCATCGAAACTCAGCACCCCATCTTCATCAATTTCAAGGCCGATATTGAGCGGCGTCAGGAATTCATCGACATCCTCCAGAAAGCCGGCGGCTTGCTCGATAAGCGGTTCGCGGAATTGATATTGCAGTGTAGAAACGACATAATCACCCATTAATATGCCGGATTCTTCTTTAACTTCGTTATAATGGGTGATTTCTTTAATATTTTTGACGGCAAAATTGTAGGCAGCAACCATTTTATTTATCTTGTCTTTAACGGATTGTATGTCCCTGGTAAGAGTTATTTTCTCGCCATTGGCGTCGGTGGTATCGTGCAGGTGCAGTGTTACACCGCTGATTACATCATCGACTGTATTAGAGCTTCTGCTGATGTAGCCGTCACTGCCCGCGGTCGTTTGGGCAATGCTTGCGGTAATATCTGCCTCTCCGGCATCTTTCAAAGACGAGTTAATCATAATCAGGTCAACATCTCCCAATGAACTGTTAAAAGTAAACGTCATACCAGTTGAAACAGGGTCATTTGCAACGGTTATATCTCCTGAATCCACCGTGGAAAGAGCGTTTAGTGCATTTTGAATAGCCGTGTCATCCGCATTCCAGGCAATAGCCGCGGTTGTTTCTCCCCGGTAGGTTAAGGTGTACGTTCCACTTGCCGCGGCGGCACTAAGTGTTACAGTCTGCACTTCGGGAGTCGGGTCGGTTTTAGGGAATTCACCGAATTTGATTTTCGAGTCTTGAGCAGTCTGGCTAAGTGTAAAATCATCTACCGTGTAACCTGCCAGACTGGCTACGCCATCGGTTCCGGCATTTGTCTGGCTTAAGGCGAGATTGCTTAAGGAGGTCTCTGACCCATCAGCTTCATAAGTTAATGTAATCGAAAGGCTGCTTACCCCATCCTCGCTGTCAGTCAGGACTATTTGGCCGTTTTCGAGAGTCGCCTTTGCGCGTCCGTCAAAGGCATCGTTAATTTCAGAAATAAGGTGGCCAAGCGTGGTCTGATCGGTTATTTCCAGCTCCAGTGGTGGTTCAATTATATCAACATCAAAATGGTCGGTGCCGTCTATTGAAATATAAGGAGAGCCCGTGCCCAGAGTCCCGGTGAACTGGTCAAGGTCTTCGATTTTAGTACTAAGCGTCGCGTTATCATTATTATATGTAAAGGCGCTGTTGGACTTCATAACTTCCGTATCACCTGAGTTGATTTTAATTTCGTAATCTGTGCCGGCATCGTTGCCGTTTAAGACCAGATGATACGCGTCATTATAGTATAGCAGACTGGCGGTAACGCCGGGGTTGTTGGGATCGTTATTTATCAAGCCGACCATGTCCTCGAGGGTTGTTGTCGCGGTGGTTGTTATACTTGTTTCTTTATAGTTATACGAATAGATAAAGGTGCCGGCCCCAACGTAGTCCTCTTTATATTCGTGGCCGGTGGTGTGGACCCATCTTTCGGCATTTGCCAACTGGTTAATTACAACTGTGTGGCTACCTTCAAAAGCATTATTCGTCGCTTCGGCAGTCAAATAATCATCATCACTTGTAGCAACATTAAAGGCCTTTAGTTCGTCGGAATCCGAAAGCGCTCTAACCGAGGTTCGTAAATTTGCGAGCTTGTCTGCAAGGGTGGTAAGGGCATCCTGTCTTTCTTCCCAGAGGTTTTTTCGTTCCTGCCATGTATTGATCGTACGGCGTTCGATAGCCATTAACTGCTCAATGAGAGAGTTCGTATCGATTCCGGTTTGAATCCCCGGAAGACGTAAAGTTGACATTTTCGTCTACCTTTCTTTCATATTCAGATCTTCTACAAGATGCTCTGTTCTAAAGCTTATTATCGCATAAAAAATCATTTACTTAACCACAAGTCAACCGGTCATCCCAAAACCCTTAATTCCGCGATATCAGTATTGAAAACGCGGTTTTGCATAGGTTTTGGGCCAGGTCATATTAATTATCCTTTTACTTATCACGTGTTGGAACCAACAGTTTTTGTTCGGCAATTTGCAGCAGTTTCGACTTATAATGATCAGCATAGCGCTGAAAATAGTGTCCAAAGCCGGTCGTTGAGCTTCCGGCATGCTTACAAAAAGTTTTTACCAAATATTCATAATATCGCCGCTGTTTCAAAGGCTCATCTATATCTGCGATCTGTGGAAACAAGACTTGCGGCGGATAAATTGAGACCATCTCGTTGAGTGTATCGGCCATAATGCGATTTCTTGCTTCGAGTTTTTGAGAATTACTTTGCTGATGTCTTCTGTAAAAATACGCCGGGTTCTCATCGACTCGCTTGAAATTTATCTTCAGAGCATTTTTACACAAAAATACAAAATCCTCGACGGTATCGAGTTCGTCATATAATCCGACCTTATCAAAGAGAGATTTTCTTTTCAGGCTTCCCGGATTTGGAATTGGTCCATAACTGTTGTCGAACAGAAAGGCCGGGAGAACGGAGTTATCCGTAAAGTCCATATAGCTCCATTTCCGGCCGGTTTGGCTGCCGGATTCGTCTACCAGGGTTAATTGGGCGGGGTAAAAATAATCTATCTGCGGATGATTTTGGGCGAAAGCCACCATTTTTTCGATGTAGTCCGGAGCGATGAAGTCGTCGGAATCAACACCTATAAGATATTCGCCCCTTGATTCAACGATCGCCCTGTTCATTCCGGAGGCAAAATTTTTGTGTTCCTTGTAGATATAGCGGATCCTGCTGTCCGAATACGAAGCTGTCAATTTTTTCGTCTCATCGGTACTGCCATCGTCAATAATCAACAGTTCGAAATTTTTATATGTTTGTAATAAAACAGATTCAATGGCCCGGCTGATAAACTTTTGTGCGTTATACGCTGCCATATATACGGTAACCAGCGGCTGTTCCGTCGTTTTTCCCTGATCCGCAAGTAAATTAAAAAGTTTGTCAAAATTGACGTTTGCGTTGACCGCGAGCCACAGCAGTTTGTCTTCGGGCGCGCGGTTTTTTATATCAGAAGGTAAATCCAAGTCATCCAGCAATCCATTTTTATACAGTTTTGTTAATACTATAAGAAACTGATCAATATCCCTATGCGTCGCTCTTGTTTCTTTAACGGCCTCGCGGAATAGCTGGTCAAAATCCTGATTTGTTGATTTGGCTAAAACGGCACTTCTTCTGTTCAGAGCGTTTATGCCCGCCTTTGCTCTCGACATTATTGCAATATTAACTTTGCTTTTAGAATGACAAATCGAATCCGGCAGCTCTCTGTATAAATACAAACACTCATCGACAAATTTAAGTTTTGTCACTTCCTCCATTTTGTATACGATGTCAATGTCTTCGGCATATAAGATATTTTCGTCATAGCCTGGTGTTTTCAAATAATCGCGCAATTTAAAGGTTTTAAAATGGCTGACCACGTTTGCGTCAAGCGTTGTTTTGCCAGGCGGTATTGGCGCGCAAAAGCCGGGTCGTCTTCGGGTTAATACTTCGTCACAGTATGCGAACTGTGAGTATATAAGCCCGCAGTTGGGAAACTTGATGTGATAATCGCGCATTGTCTCAACCGCACAACGGGTCAGGCAGTCATCGCTGTCCAGGATACCGAAATATTCCGATCGTATATTGGCGATGGCTGTTTTTAGTGCAACTGTGTAGCCGCGGTTTTTCTCGTGCTGAATCAGCTTTATACGGCTGTCTTCGAGATATTTGTTGATTATTTCCAGGGAGTTGTCTGTGGAACAATCTTCGACAATGATTAGTTCCCAGTTTTTGTACGTTTGATTTAATACGGAATCTATGGCGTGGGCAATATATTTTGCGTTGTTGTAATTGGCCGTAACAATGGAGAATCCCGGAGTTGTCTGTGTCTGCCGGGTTTTGTTTTCTGTCTTCTCGAAGTAAAGCTGTACTTCCTGGTGGCAGGCATTGGGGACAAAATTCGAGTATTTTTGTACATCGATTCTAATCCCATCATCGAACATCTCAGCGAGTCTTTCTGCTGAATATTTTTGCTCACTACCGGAGCGGTTATCCCAGACTGACTGAACTTTATTTACAGGGTTACAAAACGTTATCGAAGACTCATAGCAGCAAAGTTTCGGCCGAACTTCGGCGTACGCTTTCGCATTTGTTGCCATCTTGTCTTCGAGCACATTTGGATTAGCGAATTCCAGTTTATCGAGCAGTATTAGAATGTCACCGGTTTTATATACTGAACTTGACAGTTCCAGCGGATAACCAAAATCAAACTCGGCCTGTGTCCAGTCGTACTTCAATATGCCGTTACTCAACTGCTGGAATGTTGGCAATGCCTGACTGGTGTTACGCGAGTAGCAGTAAGTTGTATTTTTGCCTAATCTAAGTGAAAGGCCGATGGTATCTTTGTTTTCTTGCAGAGTTCTTACAACGTCGGCAAGATGAAAATCTTTCACAAACAAATTGTCGTCAACCAAAAACAGCACATAGTCCGATTTGTTGACAGTAGTCAATACCCGCTGTTTGAAGTCGGTTTCTTCGATAAATGATATATTGCTGAATTTTTCTTTGAGTTTGTTATATCGGCGTCGGTGTAACTGGTTTGTCGCTTTGTAAAGAACAGACAATTTTATCCGGCCGTTATCAATGCAATGCAAAAAGAAAGATTCGAGAGTTGCCTGAAGCTGCATAGCACGATCTTTGCTGAATATTAAGCCAATAGTGGTGTTTTTATTTTTAGTGACAGGTAATTCGCTGGCGGTTTCTGTGTAATTTTGCAGTGGGACAATGCTTTTTCCTGACTTATAATCTGCTGACTGTTTTAGAAAATCCCTGATTTCACAGGAAGCCGGCGCAAACCGACATGCATTTTTTGCCATTTTTTCAGCCAGTAATTTATCCCCACACTGATATGCCGCCTGGGCTATATACCATTGAAGCATCCAATGATCACAGTTTGAATTCAAAGTCTGAATAAACTTTGATTTTGCGTTTTCAAAAAGTCCCTTTTGAAAATACGCAAGGCCATGCCAGTAATTTTCAATTCCGGGATCGAGTTTTTGCATTTCCGCCGGCAGCTTAAAGGCGTCGAAAAACTTCTCATCCCACATAAGACGCCGCGGGTTTGGCAGATCTGTGGGGACAAAGTGGGCCCATTTCTGGAGTAATAATATTCGTATATCTCTATTGAAATCATAGCAATGTCTCGCTTTTTGCACATCCAGTATATTGTTATGAATGACAAAACTTTCGGGTAACGGGATGAGCTTCTTTTTGCTTTCATACAATTTGTAGCAAAAATCGGTATCAGCGCAATAGAATTTATATTGCTCATCCAACCCGTCGACCTCTCTGAAATGGTCCAACCTGATCAGGCCGTAATTCAACATCAATTTGTTGCCTTGGGCAAAATCGATTCCAAAGTCAATCCATTCGCGGTTGGTTGGTTTAGTATTTTTATAGAAGAAGATTCCGCCGGATACCCTATCTTCCTGTTCTTGTAGATACTTAACCGCATTAGTTATACAGTTTTCACTAAAGATAATGTCATCGCTGGCATACATTGCCCATTTGCCGGTAGCTTTCGAGAAGCCGAAGTTATAAAGCTGCGGCCAGGAATGCTTACCCGGCCCAAAGTATTCTGATTCACTGTAAAGTTTCGTAATATTATGTTTGCCTAATATCTCCAGTGTATTATCACTTGAGCCGCCCTCAACAACAATAATTTCATAAGTTATACCCCGGGTTGCTTTTTCCAAACTGGCGAGCATCTGGCCAAGCAGTTGAGCCCTATCCTTTGTGCAAAGTATAATACTGACATCATATTCTGCTTGTGTGGAATCTACATTTTGTTGGTTAGTCAACTCATTATAGGCTAATACTTTCTTTGAATTTTCAGCTTTTATAAACGCATCATTGACAACAATTTCCGGTACTTCCGCTAACGGTAATAATTTGACCTCTTTGGCTTTGCCCTGGTGTTCCTGCAGGCAACGCTCATATAAGTTTTGATACTGCCGGGCAATCACTTTGTGGTCAAATCTTGCGATCGCTGACTGGCGGCCATTACGACTGAATTCGGCCCGCAATTGAGACTGTGTTGCCAATTTCTCCAATGCCCGGGCTGTTTGTGGTATATCTTCATACGCCGTCACGAAACCGTCTAAGCCGTCACGAACCAACTCCGGTATGCCGCCGGTATTAAAAGTTACGATTGGAACACCGCAAGACAAAGCTTCAAGGATGACAAGCGGACAATTATCTGCGGTGGGTGTATATAAAAATATATCGAGCATGGAATAGGCCTGTGCAAGCCGGCTTTCGTCATTAATATGCGGTATATTAATAATTCCTGGATCGTTAGTATTAGAACTGCCTCCGATGTTGACAAAAACATGTTCAGGCAATCTGTCTTTTGAAGCATCAAAGACGGCTTGAGTGTGATTTCCACCCTTCCAGGGATTTTTGAATGTGCCTTCGTGTGCAACCGCTCCTATTGCCAGGATATTTGCAGGTATATTAAATTTTTTTCTGGCATCTTTTTTGTTGTAAGGTTTGAAGATATTTGTATCCACGCCATTGTAAATCAAGTCTACGGGGTGATTGCGCAGGATACTCCTTTGTACCTTATCTTCTAGCCATTTTGAGGGTACAACTATATTGAGAAATGAATTATCGTAAATCAGTTTTTTATCACGATAAAGCCGAGCACTTGAGTCGATATTCAGTCCAGGATAGGTTGATAAGTTGGGGCACTGCTGACAACCGGTTTCCCATCCTGGGCAATCAAACGAATGCGCACAGTGGCCGGTGATCGACTGCATATCATGCAAAGTCCATACGGTTGGCTTTAGATGGGTTAGAGACGAAAGAGAAAAAGGATTAAAATAGTCGCCGTGCAAATTATGCAGATGCAGAATGTCAGCGGAGCGAACAAGGCGATTTTCCACCAACTTGTGGCTTCCCTGGTATCCATAATAAAGCAGGCCCTGCTTTTGGCATATAGCGTATAAATATCTGTTAAGCTCTTTGGCAAATGAAAAAGTGTGTTCGGAATCACCGGTTTTCTTTCCGACAAGCATTTTCGAATCATGACCGGAATCGCGTTGGGCTTTGGCTAATCGCGCAGCCGCCTTTGCCGCCCCGCCACTACTATCGTAGGTATTTATATGAACTATTGAAAGTTTGTTTTTGTTTCTCATATACAGGATATACTTATTTCTACGAGGTAGTTGCTGAAATACTCTGCGAGGACTTATATCCCAATAAACAATTTAAAATCTTTTGTTCTCTTTTAGAGACAGTTTGAGCTTCGAGAATACCTTTGTTTTCCGCCGTGAGCCATTCGGCAAATATTTGTCCCGGCCAGTTACGCACCAATCTCCTCGGTACCGCATACGCATCATACGGCATTACTATCTCGCTTTGAATATTGGCAATACCTGCGATATAACCCGCTTCTTCAACAAATTGAGCCGTCTGAGTTGTAAAATCATCGGCTGTGCCATAGGGATAAGAAAAAAGATTAACGGGTTTATTAATCATCTTTTCAAGAAATCGCTTCGACATTATCATTTCATACAACTGTTCTTTAACCTGCAAAATACTCAATCTCGTATGGCTAAAAGTATGAGAGCCTATTTCAATGAGGGGGGAAGAACTTAATATTTTAAGCTGTTTTTGGTTTAGCACAAGATGAGTATCTCTTCCGACAAGGGGCATACCGGCCCAGACTACTAACATATCAACAATCTGGTTTACTTCTTCAACTTTTTTATCCCGAAAAATGCCGCACAGTTGTTCATATGCCATAAAACGGCCCTGGTCGGTGGTTGTATCCCACTTTAAATTATTCTGCGAATCGTTTATACTTAAAACATCAGGTAAC
>CAYNKU010000002.1:25111-43460 GCA_964397865.1 uncultured Pirellulales bacterium
GACACCGCCAGTAATTGTGAGTCGATAGGATCGTTCGCAACACGATGATAAAGAAGAACCAAAGGCGTTTTAAGAGCATTTGTGGTTTTTAGAATCTTTTTATTTCCCACCTCAACAGTAGTAACCGGTTCAACGGCATAACAGGCATCAGTTACGGCCTTGGATGGGTCAGAGGGTTCTTGATCAGATTGCGATTTAGACCTGTTAGCCTGGCTTTCAATTACTTTGACCCAATTATTATGTTTATTGAAATAGCCGTTAATTATACACACCAAATCCACCATTCGATGGTAATAAGTATGCTCAGATAATATTCTTTCCTGCCCTTTTTTTGCTATTCTATCTCGTTCTTCCGGATGTTTTAAGTAATAACGTACCAGATCGGCACATTCTTTTTCGGAATGATATGCAATTACTTCGTCGCCTATATCAAAAATTTCTCCAAGATTTTTTTTGAAATCTGTAATTAAAAGAGCACCCATACCAGTAGCCTCATAAAGGCGCATGTTATTAGCATATTCACCGGCTACCACAGGAACATGTTTATTGATTACTATTTTTGATCGCGCATATACGTCATACATATCCCGACCATATACCGCACCACGGAAAAAGTTTTTCGCCCCGGCAGAAAGGTCCTGTTCGTCATAGCCAAACAATTCCATAACAAAACCTTGTTCCGCCAAATAATTAAATATTTCCCTGCCTATAGTGTGAATACCCGAAAAACCACCCACAAATCCTATATCTATGTCTCTTTGTCCATCAGTCGGCACTTGATCAAGCACGTCGGCCTCAAATCCAAGTTTGAAGTAAAAGCTTTCCTTATTTTGATTTCTAAAATAATCAACAACATTTGGCAGAGATGAAATAGTCAAATCATACGCTGAAAGATCATTCATACTCGGGGTAATTGCTGCTGCATGTTGGCCGATTATCAGCTTTACTTGTGGTTTGACAGCATTAAGTATCCGGCTTGTGACAGTCTCCATCGCGAGGTTTACTATAACATCAGGTTTAAATTTTCCAATCTGGGCAATAAATATCTGTGCAAGGTCTTGCGGCGGCATAGCTGCAATTTCAGAAATGTTTTCTGTTCTGGTTTTGACCAGATCATTTTCACATGCCCAGGCATATTGCATGAAACGATTGTTGTAGGTCAGGTCTATCGCTTGATGTCCCAGCTTACGCAGATTGACAGAATAGAAATCGTTCATGCCAAACAACGTCTGCATCCTGGCAGAATGCTGTTCATCAAACGATTCAGTACTAAGTCCCGGATTTCTGCGGTACATATCTTCCAGGAAATGGCAATAATCGGCATTGACGATTAAAAACCTGTAAGACATTATCACTCTCCTGCCGTAAAAATGATATTTTTTTGTCCCTGCGAACAGACGCCGGTTGTTTTGCTTTCATTTATCGCTTTTTCTATTCGTTTAAGCAGTTGTTTGGCACTGTCATTTCCCGGCTGCAGTGTCAGTTCTGTCTCACAAGCTTTTTTCGCTGAATATACATCACCGAGTTGCGCATACGCTGTAGCAAGAGCAAAATGAATATCAGGCATATCAGGCCAAAGACCGCATGCCCTATTGAAATAATCCAGAGCCTGTCTGCTGTTTGATGATCGCAACTCGGTCAGCCCGCTTTTGAATAACTGCCGGGCAGTAAAAGGACTTTCTTCTGTCTCGGCATGATTTGTCTCGGGTGAAGTTTGATATATGTCACTTTGCCCGCTTTTTTCTAAAAAATACATGATATTGCGTATATCATTAATGTCACCTTTAACATTGGGCATGCCGTATTTTTCCCACCTGTGATCAAGAGAATAGATGAACTGGTCCAGCTTTTTATGCGGCAAAAGATTGTCAGTATGAACATCCCACTCAGGCCAATCGGTACATTCTTTCCTGTGGTCGAAAATCAAAACATAGTGATTGGATTCCCTCACCGCTTTGCGGCAAACATTTTTCCATACCTGATGTGATACTCCTGACCCAAGCAGGATATGCACAGCAATTATTTGCTCGCCCGTAACAGTTGTTTTAAGATAATCTTTTACAGAAATCCTTTTCTGACCCCTGTAATATTGAAAACCGTAATTCATTCCTTCTGTCGGATGAGGCTCGATCACTTCCAGAAACTGATTGTTGTGTAAATCCAGCAAATTATCAATTGCCTGGCAGCATGTTGCGTGGGGATTGCCGTTACCCGCCCCTATGAGTTTATTGTATTCAACCATACCTTCGGTTTTATCATTCACATAATATTGTACTTCATAGTCAGTATTATCATCATAACCTATCATCCAGCGAAACAGATGGATAAATCGCTTATAACCGTCGAATTCCGGGTGAGTGCTGTAAATATTTGTCGTGTAAATACCGGGACACTTCCCTGCCGGTCGTACCTTTGCAATATCTCCAATTAAAACTTCAAGTTTTGAATTCGACAAATGAGATCGAACCGCAAGGAAGGTTTCATCGCTGCTTAACCAGCCCTTTCCGACATAAAACGTATTAACATTAACGCTCGAATTACTGAAAGGACCTGAAACCACAGAATCGGTTAACTTGCTCGATTCAAAAAACGGCAGTAAATGAGTGCAATGTATAGTGGGGCCGTCATACAGCAGGCTAGGCAGTTTGAGAATATACGGGAAATAAAAATACCTGTATGTTTCGTATGCCTGGGGGGTCAGTATCTCCCGAAGTTTTTGATTATACTTTGCATTAACCGGTAATTGCAAAAAATCGCCTTGATTGTCAAAATTATATTTCGACGAATCGAACGGTCGTTGATAAATTAAAGAAATATATTCATCGACAGACGAACAATATCTGATAAGCTGAAACTGCAGATCAGCTATCCTTGCGGCATAAATATTTACATCGTAAAAGACGATCTTTTCCACACGGTCAAAATACGGCAGCAAATTAAGCCCACCCAAACCACCGATAGCACAATAAAAAACATCGCACTGCATTAAGTGGTTCTTCTTAAAAAACGCTTCAAACCCCAACCATTGGTCAGCGGAGGCCAGATAAACAAGTCGAGGGTTATTCCATTTATGAACATCTTGAATAATTTCGTTAAGCTCCGTCGGAACCTCGGGAACCGCTGAATTTTCAAAGGGCAATTTGGGAAACTCGATAAAATTTCCGTCCACTGATTCAATTGTTAATAACGACGAATTCCCGGAATCACATATTTTGCGTTGAACGAAGACCCCGGACGAGCCTTTGTTTGCCATATCACAAAACTCAAAATCATTCTCAGCATCGACTCCATCGGTTGTTTCTATTTCCCCGATTTTCTGTGACAGCGAGTTCTGGATTAAATTTCGATGCGCATCACAGCGAAGACAATTCAACAGCAGGGCCGCATCTTCACGACTTGTCGTTGATAATCCGGGATACCAGCTTTTGTAAAGTTTGTTCGCAATTTGCTTGTAGTGTTCGAAATAACTGTCGGATTGAATTAGATTGCAAAGTCTTTTAAATTCTTCTTCGTATCGCCTGTCTGCGGCAATATCAATCACATCGTTTTCGTCACTGCAGACAGGTATAGTCCGAATATTATTATTTGATATGTCTACACTTACAGCAATCGACCACTGTGAGTTAGGATAATCTTTAAAGGCACCGTCGAAAAATATGAAATTGCCCAGCGAATAGAATATCGCCTTGTCTTTATACCACTCAAATCCCTGCACAACGTGCGGATGACTGCCGATAATAAGATCGGCACCATAATCAATCCATAATTTATAGCGATCCCTCAAATATGGTGGGGGTATGGGTATTAGTTCCGTTCCGCCGTAGGCGACCACAACTACAAATTTTCCGCTTTGGCGGCCTTGCTTAATAGTTTCATAAATCTTATTTGATTTATCAACGGTGGCAATCCCGGCTTTATCTTTGCCCGCGGCACCGAATTCACGTTCAGCAACCGAAATGATGCGACAGTTACCTGTCTCCAGAGGTAAAAATGCCGCACCCAGATTTAATCCGGCACCAACAGTAGAAATACCTGCTTTTTTGCATTGCTCAATTGTTGCATCAAGCCCTTCAGCACCAAAGTCCATAACATGGTTATTCGCAAGCGTCGCGACATTAAAACAGTCTGTGAGTGCTTCGAAAAATTTCGGCTCCAGCAGTAAGTACGATCCAGCCTTGAATATAGGTTTGCGAAACCTTGAAAACGCGCCTTCCAGATTAAACACCCTTACATCATGTTCGCCGCAAAGCTCTTTCAATGAGCGCCCAAGTGCAAACGATTTATTGGGTACGGTATCACCGACAAAAAGAAGTCTGTTAACCTCATTCACTTTATCCGCTCCGCTTTATAATTCTCTTTGAAAAATCACCTTCTTTTCGCTGAATGTTATCACGATAAATCCCTACAGTTTTTTTGCCTTTACGAATTCGGTTTAGCTCATCAGCGATTTTGGTTTTCTGAGAGGCAAGTGACAAGCCCAATTTTTTATATAAGTTCCGTAATTTTTCCTGATGATTTTTAAATTCAGGCAGTTCCAAAGTTCCTGACTTCGTTATTTTTTCCATAAGCAGGCCGGCCTGCTCCGCCAAATTTTTGACACTGCCGATGTTGCCTTGCTGAGCCAGTTTTATTTGTTTTTGTAAAATAGTCTGTAATTCATCTAATAAAAATACTTCTTTATTAACACTCATTTAATTTGCGCCCTTATCTTGAGCTAATTTATGCTCCACTTCTTCCAGAAGATTTGCTGCGTCTTTATTGGAAGGCTCTATTACCAGGATGTTTAAAAGCAACTCTCGCGACTGCTCGGCCTGGTCATCTTTCATATAAAGAGCCGCCAAAGAGAACATAACGGAGGTATCGCCCGGATGCATGTCCAGATAGGTTTTCAGATAGTGGATTACTTTGTCAAATGACCCCATCTGGCAGGAAGTCTGAAACAATCCCAGAAGAGCTGTCAGATTGTCTACATCCAAGTCCAGACTCTTTAAATACATATCAAATGCTGACTTATAATCGGCCCTTTGCTGTGCCACCATAGCCAGACCGGTGTATGCCCTGGAACAATTGGAATCCAGCCGACAAGCTACTCTGAAAGCTATACTCGCGTCGTCCAAAAGGTTTTTTTGCAGCGCGACTACTCCCAGTCCTACGTATGGTCCCGGCTCATCGGGACTGACTAACGCGGCTTTTTCATAATACTGCTGGGCCTGTTCGTAATTACCGACAGAAGTATAGCAGTCGCCGAGTTCCTGCAATACTTCATAACGCTGGGTTGTATTTGTAGACCCTGATTGTTCTATGCTGTGGCGAGGGGATCTTTTTCCACCCTGATCGATATCGTTTTGTGTAATATTCATATCAAATTTCTTCCTTAAATGCAGGAATTTTCATCTCTATCTGACTTAGCGGGAATTCAAGGATTTGTTCCGCTTTTTCGAGTAATTCGATTGCTGACTTAAAATCATTTTTTTCTCGATCGAATTTTGCTTCCAACAGAAGAGTATCCACAGTTGGTTGTTTCTGGTTGACGTAGTGGATGAGTTCGACTGCCTGGGTATGGAGACCGGCTTTGAAAAAAGCCTTTGCTGCCAGGGCCTTTATCCATAATTCGTTCTGATAATGCTCAGCAATATACTTAAAGATAAAAGCAGCTTTTCGCCAATTCCCGTCTTTTTCGGCGTTTCTGGCCTTCTCAAGCAACTGGTCATACTGAAATGGAATCTCCTCGGCAAGTATCCGCCTTATTGTAATATCAGCGGCCTTTAGAGACTGGCGAAGGGGTAAGTGTGAAAAGTTCTTTCGAGCGAAAGCCAGATCGTTTTTGCTTAATACAATCGCCCAGAGATCATCTGTTGAATCCTCCAGTTCAAAAGCCTGTTTATCACCAGGGCTGTTTAGCAGAGCGTAAAGCGAATCTTCCACCCAGAAATCTCTTACAGGAAATTTGGCCGGTACTATCGCCACATACTCACCTTCGCACCCGGACAAGGCTGCATCGATCCTTTCGGATTCCGATGAAGAATAGTCAACAGCAACATTAATTATGTTAGGCACATCTGTCTTCAATTTTCCAAATTCATCTTCAGGCAAAGGTAGATAAACCTGATAAGGATAAAAGGTATGTTGCCAGAGCGAGCTTAGCGTTTCACTATCTTCTTTGCCTGGTCGGCCAATAAGATAGATGATGGATAAATCTTTAACATTGGGCCACGGCTTCGGTAGACGTGTTGTCCGTATGGCCATAACATTTCTGATATATTCTCCTGCGTCTTTTCGGCGTTGAATAGATACTCTATCATTGTCACCAACAGGGCAATAGTATTCACCGGTAACTTCGTGAACATGATAGAAATCCGTAAAAAAAGCCAACCGCCGCGTCAAATCCCAGTCAATCAAGACATTCAGATTCTCATTATAAGGCCCGATTTTTCCCAACAGATCACGGCGATGCATCAGGCTCACATGCAGCGTATGATTGTAACAGAGCGTAAAAAACCGATCGAAATCTCGGCTAATATCAATAACCTTGCTTAAAACCTCTCGTTTTCCGTCTGGGCCGATCCGGCAACATGTCCGGTACAAATCACTGTATGCGACCTGGCAGTGAGTCTGATCTTCTAAAGCATCGACCAGGGTGCTTACATGATGCGGATAGAACAGATCGTCGTTGCCCAAATAGCAAATATATTTACCTGTTGCCTTCGCAAGGCCCTGGTTAAGTGTAAACGGGATTCCCCGATTTTGCGCCCTGTTTATAAAAACAATCCTCGGATCATTGAATGAATCGATAATGTCGCTTACATCCTCTCCGCCATCTCTGATTACAAGAATTTCGAGATTATTGTAGTTTTGCTGCACAACACTGGAAAGTGCGACAGAAAAAAAATTCCGGCGGTTATAAGTCGGCAGCAAGACGCTGACCAGCGGCTCAGTATTTTTCCTATAGTCGTCTACTGTCATAAACTTTTTGCCAGCCGAATTTATGCAACAACGTTACTCTCGAATGTTGGAACAGTTAATTCCGAAGATAACTCGCTATCTATCCGGGTTTCGAATTGAGTGAAAATATCGTTTATTTTGCTCAACTGATTTTTTAAGGAATATCTGTCTTCAACAAATTTTCGGTACATTTGAGGTTGGTATGTATCGGAAAGAATGTGTTCACAGAATTCTTCAGAGATGTTAAACAGAAATTCCGATGGGAAAATATCCTCCGCTGATGGGAAATTGTGTATGATGGGCTTCAGGCCGCAAGCCATACCCTCTAACAGGCCAACCGGATGTCCTTCACAAGTGGAGGTCGAAACTATAAAGTGCTTGTCCTGTAACCAGGAGTTTACATCTTCCTGCCATCCATCAAAGAACACCACATCATCAAGTTCAAGGGCACAAACCATGTGCCTTAAATATTGCTCAAGAGCCAGTTCCTTAAATTCGCCGGCGAAAAACAGGCGGTATTCCGGGTCGATATAGTGAAGCTTTTGCATGCACTGTAATACAAAGGCGGGATTCTTTACCATCCTGATATTAGCCAGAAAGGCGATGTTCTTGCCTTGTTTGCGATCAATCAGCTTGAACTTGTCAGGATCGACCCCATTGGCAATGGCAACCACCGACGTGCAACTTTCAAGGTCCGGAACTTTGCTCAGAAGCATTCGTTTGGTAATGTTATTGCCAACGGTTATAAGAGTGTCGATATTGTTCCAGTTAACCTCATAAGGCCAATTCTCATAAGCTTCATAACGATGTAATCTGACGATATTTTTGCAGACCTTCGGTAATTTCGAAGCAATCGCTGCAAGGTTAGTACACCACTCAAACCACGATATATCGCTCCACTGCATCAATTCTAATAATTCATCCTCTGTCCGGCCCTCAAAAACACGTACTCTGAAACGCAGTTTCGTAAACTCGACAATATCGTCAAGAAATGTCATCCCGTCACCACCGCAAAAGAAAGCTATCTTCGGTCTCTTTGAACGAACTACATCGAGTATGGGTGCAAGGATTTTCTGGTTAGGCCATATCCGGTCGGAGCAAAGCAGAACTTCCACAGCATTAGCTTTATCATTTTGGTTTAGAAATTGTGTGGCAGCCCTGTTAAGGATGTCCGGATTTAATATGCCGGCCTGCTGCATATCATCAAATAGCTCCATTGCTTCTGTTGTCCTTCCAGCAACCAGGTAACTTTCACCCAGGTTCCACAATATTTCAGATGAATTGGGCTTCAGTGCCCTCGCTTTGGTAAGATACTCAACGGCCTGATCTGACCGCCCCAAACAATGAAGAATCGCCCCAGCATCGTTCAGTGCCTCGGAATCCTCGGGGGCTGTCCGAAGGTGTGTTTGAATAAAGGCGAGCGCCTCGGCATGTTTGCCTGCTTCAGCTAACTCCAAACCCCTCTGGTAATCACTTGAATTCGTCTCCAATGCCATTTTCCTTGCTCCCTGTATTTAATTTCCAAAATTTTTCTAATAAGCCTGCGGCTAAACAGTTACAAAGGAACCGTTAAACGATTGAGCAAATTCTATGCCATCGATTCCAAATTGCGTTTATCCGCGATTTTGCAGCTTTCCTCGTAAAATTCGTACAAATATCAGACATATGCGTTTTTTCCTGCCATTATTATTTTTCTGCCATGGACTATTGAATGAAATCCAGAAGTGACATAGATATAAGTCTTCCCGCCACCGACAGAGACATCTGGTACAAGACCTCTCGACGGGAAAGGTCTATAGCAACTTGAGTGATATCAGCCTGCTGTAAATTGGCGGTTTCATCCTCGGTATTGAATTTTATATTATCAAGCGTGTTCTTAACGCCCTCCAGGAAGCCAATCTGTGACCCTATAGAAACAGATTTTTGTACAAGACGATTTTCTAATTCGTCGATCGATTCCATTGACTTGATTAATAAATCAGGGATTCTATCAGTCGATATCGATTGTTCATTGCTGAGCAGGTCCCGAATGTTGATAAGTACGTTGAATATATCGTAAGTCCCAGGCACACGAACCATATCCTTGCCGGTTGAAGTTATCCCGGTAGTGTCAACATATAAAACTTCTCCGCTTGAATTTGTGACAGCTGTGTTGGCACCTGCGGCCGCTGTCCAGGTAGTTCCTCCGTCAATAGAAAGCTCGTAACCGCCATTATCCCTTACTGTAAGCCAGACATCACCTCTAACACTTGATGTTCCTGTGCCTGCCGCAGCACCGGTATCGCCTATGAATACCGGAGTACTTCTACTGTTGGAACGAAATATATCATCACCCGCATAAACAGCGCTAACTTCCAGGTCAGGAGCTAATTCCACCTTGCGGTTATCCAAACTGCCGACGTAAGATACACTGGTGATTTTCCCATCGGTTCGCTGGGCGACATATGGAGCCGAACTTGTATTACTTCCGCCAAAAATATACTGACCCATATATTTTGTATTGGCTAATGACAGCAGTTGCTCTAATTTATCGTTTACTCCTTCGGCAAGTCGTTCTCTTCCTTCTTGTGAATAGGAACCACTGACGATCTGAGTCAAACTCGCTTTTTCCTGAGAAAAAATCGATGCTATATCCTTGACAATATCACGCGAAGTTTCAAGGGTGCCGCTCGTTTGAGAAATACTTTTCATATAATTTTCCAGAAGCCTTTGCTCGGTGTTCAGCCCTAAAACTCGATAGGCCGCAGAGGGATCGTCAGAAGGTCGATTTATCCGTGATCCGGTAGAGACTTGTTCTTGAAGTCGAGCCATTGCCTCGGCATGCAGCCTCAATGCTATTCCCAGATTATTGTAGATATTACTAAGTGCCCCGCTCATTTAAAAAATCCAATTATCCTATTATCTGTAAAATACTATTAATTGACGATTGAACAGAGTTTAAATATTTTGCCATTGCCTGAAACATTTGCTCGAAAATCAGCAATTGGGCCGCTTCCTCATTGATATCGACACCGCTTGTTTCATTCTGTTGATTAGTAAGGTTTTGAATCATAACCTCAAGGTTATCCTGACGTATCTGCTTGACTGAGATCTTTTGGCCGATATCAGCAACCAGCCGTTGATAATACTGGCCACAAGTCAAAGAACCTAAATCACTTATAGCCAGATCTTTCACCTGGGCCATTCGTGCCGCATTGGTATTGTCATCCATATCCGGTCCTATACTCGTTGCTACTCGTCCGATATTCGCGGATATATCCGAGCAAACCGCAAAATCGGACGCACTACTGCCGGAAAAAAATGTGTTGATTCCGATTGCTGCCAACAGCCCGGAAGTATCAGTGTCGGCCCATGCTTTTATTTCAAAGCTGTCGTTAACATTCAAGTCTCCCGCTGTTTTGCCATCATCTATGCTTAAAGAAATGTACAGCCCATCACCTAATTCCAATCTATTACCAGATACATACCCAAGGCCTACATTGAGTTCTTTTGTCAGTGTTCCATCTTTAGTGACTTGTAATTTCAATCCATCGGTCACACCTATCTGGCCACTAACACCTGCAACAGTACATACATAGGTTGAATTTGTTGTACCCGTATATATGCCGGAGATGGCTATATCAGGTGGCTCGTCCCCTGTTAGAATGGGAATAGGATCCGGCTCCGGCAGAACGGCGGGTAAAAAATCAAACTGATAATTTGTATCGGTGGTCAAAATGGTGAGTTGGTTTGAAGAATTCACCAAGGCGGTCAGGCCGGTAATGCCTGAAATAGCATCGGCTACATCACTCAATGTATCTAAACCTGTGTCATCATCATCCGAATCAATAAAAATTTCTGTCCGTGTTATCGCACCTGTGCTGGTATTTTTAACTCTTATACATATACTGCCGTCACTTATAGAGCTAAAAGCGGACAAATCTTCACTTGCATTTGTCCATCCGGTCAAGGAGGTGAAGGAGCCTGCTGTGCCGACCCCTTGGACATGATATTGATTTATCTGCTGTATTATTGCTTTTGCTAAAGAGTCGAGCTTGTCACGAATATCAGCGACGGTTTCATTTTTTAATGACAGAAGCGCCCCGATTTTTCCGCCCTCCAGGCTGGTCGTATAATTAGACTCCCCTGCAATAGAAATACCCATATTGCCATTTTCGTCCAAACCGACCTCCAAATTGGTACTGGAGGTATTTGTGACCACAGGGATCCCCCCAACATTTACATCCACTACACCAAATTCCCTGCTCAGGGTTTGGGTGCCGATTAATTCAGCCAAGTCCGATATTAACTTGTCTCTTTGGTCACACAGACTATTGGTTTGATTTCCGCTTATTTCCTGTTTTGCTATACTGTTGTTAAGTTCGGCAATCTGGTTTGTAAGCGTATTGACAGATTCGATTATATTTTCAGCTTCGAGCCTGATTTGTCTGTCCGACGTAGTTAGAAAGTCTGCTAATATTCTAAATTGGTTGGCCATATTTTCCGCATCAGTTACAGCTTGATTTTGCCAGATAGTATCCGCGGGGTCAGTGCTTAGATTCTGCAACGCATTGAAAAAATTGTCTATCGCGGCATTTAGCCCCCCCTCTTCCGTAGAAAGTTCTCCAAATGCGTTTTCAATTGTGCGCAAAGTGGTGTATTCCTGCGAAACTTGATTCAATGACGAACACTGCCTGAGAATTTCCTGTTCCAGAAGATCGTCAATTACCCTGGTGATACTGTCGATATCAACACCTCCTCCGATCATCACCGAACCTTGATGTGACGAATAAGCGGGCGAAAAATTTACCCGCTGACGGTGATATCCCTCAGTAGCGGCATTGGCGATATTATTGCCTAT
Source organism: uncultured Pirellulales bacterium (assembly GCA_964397865.1). GTDB lineage: Bacteria > Planctomycetota > Phycisphaerae > Sedimentisphaerales > Anaerobacaceae > CAYNKU01. The sequence continues at coordinate 36,894 of CAYNKU010000002.1, forward strand.
TATGTCAAGGGCCCTTTGAGCTGCATTAATTCCGCTAAGGCCTATGTAGTAATTCGTCATTTCTTAAATCCGTTTAAGCAACAATTTTTCAAAACCGCAAATTTACAAGTCTTCTGTTATTTTGATTTTGGGCAGACCCTTTGGAATCGTACGTGATTGTTCCGGTTTTCCCGAGCTCAAAAACACCCTTCAAAAGCGCGTTGTTAAATCTGGCACAATCTGACAAAAGCAGCATAGTGCTTAGATGCTCGGCCTTAAGCCGGTCTGCCAAAAATCTCAACTTCCCTTTTCTCTCGGCTACCTGTTCCCTTTTTTCTCCACTAAGTTCAGCCTCAAGCGTCGACAGCGTTATCTGCTTGGGACTGCAGCCTAAGGTGATCGCTAATTCTTCTCGGATCAACTGCCGTTTTAATTCATTGCACTTGTAACTTCTCTGTTCACTTCGGATACCCTCAAGCAAAGTGCTCAAAGTCGCATCGTCATGCTTGACCAGCAAGCCGCGCAACTCGTTCAACCTTGACAGACTTTCCTGCATCTGCCGGATATCCCCGTCAAGGATAGCTATCAGTTCGTCAACTTTATCCTCTATTTCGATTGTCACCATTTTCATATATTCTTATCTAATTGTGTCGCTGTATTTTTATTTCCCAAATCGGTCAGAAACCGGGATATATCTTTCCATAAACCAAAGCCGCCGTTGTCGGCAATGTCGCGAGCCAGGTATAACCAGAATATTCCATTAATTTGTTTGGAAGTCTCTTCTTTCTCAAAGCCCCAATCGCCAATAGTGTTTTTCATTTCCTCAAGCAGCTTATTGATGAATACGGACTCAAAATCCCTGGCAAACTGTTTTTTCCTTTCTTCCGAGACATTTTCAATTTTATTCAGTTGCTCCAGCATCGCCGGCGGCGAAACAGGTTCAGCGAATATCAACTCGGTACTATCCATTGGAACCGTCCTTACATTATTTCAAGCCTGGCCTGAAGTGCTCCAGCCGCCTTCAAAGCGTTAAATATCGATATAAGGTCTCTCGGCGTCGCTCCTATGGCGTTTAAGGCCTTGGCCAGTTCTGAAACCGTAACTACTCTGGGTACGGGAACAAGGTAGCCGTCTTTTTCCTCGATGCCGATTTCTGTTTCCGGAATGACCTCGGTAGTCGCACTTTCGGTAAATGCCGCTGTCGGCTGGGAAACATTCGCGGTTTCCCTGATCTTTACAACCAGGCTGCCCTGGGAAATCGCCACTTCAGATATGCCGACATTTTCCCCGACTACGATCGTACCGGTGCGCTCGTTAATAACCACTACCGCCGGCGTATCTACTTTTACCTCAGGCCTAGTGATATCGACGACAAAACCTACTATATCGCCCTGACTGATTTGACTCGGTATCCTTACTTCAATAGTGCCGGCATCAACAACTACCGCGCTACCCGGATAATTTTGGTTTATCGCCTCACTAATACGCTTTGCGGTTGAAAAATCTTTATTTCTGAGATTAAGCGTAATGAACCTCTGGCCTGCAATATACTCGACAAATGTGGAAATTTCTGACTTTTCAACGACAGCACCGCCGGGAATTATCCCCGCGGTTTGGTGGTTTTTCGTAATGGAGGCATTACTACCGGACGCCGACCAGCCGCCAATAAAAACGCTTCCTTCCGCTGTCGCGTAAACCTGCTCATCAGCACCATATAACTCCGTCATTAAAAGCGTGCCGCCCTGAAGACTTTCGGCATCGCCTATGGAAGAAACCTCAACATCAATACGCGAACCGACACGGTCAAAAGGTCCTAATTTTGCTTTCACCGAAACAGCGGCAATATTACCCGTAACCAAATCACTCGGTAAAAGAGCAAGGCCCGAATTTTTTCTGAGCAGATTAGCAAGCATCCGCTGCGACAATAAAGTGCTGTCACCCGTATCAGCCAGTCCCACAACTAACCCATAACCAATTAGCGTGTTACTGCGAATACCCTGAATATCGACAATATCCTTTATGCGTTCGCCTTGTCCCACCCCAACGATACTCAGCAGAATCAAAAACAAAATCGCAAAATGAGCTCTCATTAAACTTTGCTCCCAAAATTAATTACACGCGATCACCGTTAAATCCGATCTTAAAACGGCCAGAGAACGTCAAATAAACTTCCCAGCCACCCTGTCCGGTTGTAAGGCTCTGAAACACCTCCAAGACGTGTTATGATACAAAAGTTCGCTACCTGTTCGCTTTTAATCGTGTTGTCAAAGGCTATATCATTCGGCCTTACTATCCCGCTTACTTCGATGATTTGTGTATCACCGGCGATGTCGCGACTTCGTGTGCCTATGACCACAAGATGACCGTTAGGCATAACATCTTCAACTACCACGGTAATACAATCAACGAAACTGCGCTCATCTTTGTAATCGGCTTTGCCCTTTAACTCGTTGCTGGTCTCGGCAGACATCGTAAAGCCCGGTATTCTCGGCAAAAGATTACTGTTATCGGTTGTGATCCCCAGGTCGCCGTCAAAGGTGGCTGATTTGTCGGTTTCTTTTTTCAGGTCTCTTTTTGCCTTGTTATCCACCTTACTGTCTTCGGTGATATTAATTGTGAGAATATCACCTATCTGGTGAGCCACGTCGTCAGCGTATAAATCCTTCATGTTCCTGTTTCTTTTGGCCCAGATAGAGTCTGCCTGTAAATTTGCCGCACTGAGTAAAAAAATCGTTATCGAAAATACCGAAACTGCCCTTTTGTTCATCGTTATCCCTTCTTTAAAAAACAGGTTCCACTGTGCCATCCTCATTGACTTTAGCCAGAATTATTCGCTGCGAGTCCACATTTCGCACTTTTATGTATTCACCCACTCTGCCCGGCTGCATTGTTTTACCGGTAACCGTAAGAAGAATCCCAAATTTATCTATTTGAATAACAACGTTCTGATTTCTTTTAAGCAAAATCGGCGGTTCGGGACGGCCTGTCATATTATTACGGATCATTGTTTTTGCAGGCAGCCGGCGCCTGGCGATAAGGCCGTAAGGAGCCGCCCAGTCAGCAGGCTCAGGATAATTCGATGTGAACTTTTCAATCTTTACATTCTCAGAGTTTATAAGTGCTCCCTGAGGAATATCCATAAGAGTTACTGCGCGGCGACAGCTATATTTCAACTGAAAGCTAATCTCTCGCATCCCTATTTCCTCGCCTTGTGCCACTGCGGCAACACATACCTTAGTTCGATTTCTTATCCTGCTTTTAACCAAACGAGGCAGTAGTTTTATATCCTGGGCCTCTCCGGGAATAACCAAATCCTCGGGAGTGCGCAAGGGAGTGAATTCACAAACCGAACTATCGAAAGAGACTTTCTTTAGAAAGGATAAGGCGCTGTCGAGAAATTCTTTTCCTTTGATAGTTTGATGCTGTCGTTTTACCAATACCTTTTCGGCACCGGTTAAGATCACTTTCGATGCCGGAATTCCGTTACAGGCCAACCTGCTTAGAATCAAATGCCTGTCAACGACGAGTTTTTGCCCGGGTAACGAAATCTGACCTAATGTGATATCGGCTGCATCGGCTGCAAGCGATTCTTCGCCCCGGATTATGCCCACCTGGCCAAGATTCGGGACATCGCTGTTAATCGTAATCTCTCTTGGCAGGTAAACCCGTAAAACAGAATTCTTTTTTACAGCCTCGGCGCTGCTGTTCGCTGACATCAGTAAACAAATAGTTACAATAATGCTGATCGTTTTAATTCTCATAACTGCCTCTTATTTTAGAACCTCGCCATCTGGATCGCCTTTCGCAGCATCTCGTCAGCAGCCCTTATTGAGCGAGAGCTTACTTCGTATGCTCGCTGTGCGGTTATAAGGTTCACAAGTTCGGTTATCATCTGGACATTGGATTTTTCGAGAAAACCAGATTCGACAGTACCCAGGCCGCCTTCTCCCGGTGTGCCGACAGTAGGCGCACCGCTTGCATCTGTCTCAGCTAACAGATTATTTCCCACACTCGAAAGACCTGATGGGTTAGGAAATTTGGCTAACTGAATATTGCCTACGACTGAAAAGACCAGTTGATTCTCTTCTTCCGAAAAAGTACTGATATTGACTCCCCCGTCTTTGCCGATAACAACTGAAGTGGCATCTGTCGGAATAGTAATGGCCGGCTCTATAAAATGTCCGCCGGCAGTCATTAATTCCCCGTTTGGACCCTTTCTTAACGCGCCATCGCGGGTGTACCTTATGCTGCCGGCCGGCATACTTACTTGAAGAAAACCATCACCAGCAATAGCTACATCCAGTGTTCGTCCGGTATTTTCAAGCTCACCGGGACTGAAAACCTTTACCGTAGACGCTACCTTGACACCGCTTCCCACCTCTATTCCGGACGGAGATTTTATACCGGAAGCCATCTCTGTGCCGGCTTCTCTGATCTTAGTGTAAACCAGGTCCTGGAAATCAATCTGGCTTCGCTTGAAACCTGTAGTATTAATGTTGGCGATATTATTAGCTGTTACGTTTACCATGTTTTGCTGGGCATCCATACCAGTTGCCGATGTGGAAAATGCTCTAAACATAATTTATTTCTCCTGTAAGCAATCGATTAGGCCATTGCTACGCCTAGAATACTTTTTGATATATCTTTCTTGGCGAAAACAAATTTCATATTCGCCTCATAAAGTCTTGATACCATCATCATATCCACAAGCTCTTCAACCATTTGAACGTTGGATGATTCCTGAAAACCTTGTTTTACGATCAAATTCTCAGCCGGGGCTGGTTTTAAATCTTCCGGTGCGTGGAAACAATTTGCGCCAACTGCAACAAGTTCATTTTCCTTTTCTTTGAAATCCACGAGTTTGAATTTCCCTATCGGCATACCGTCGGCACTGATGTTGCCATCGTTCGAAACTGTTATTTGGTCAAGTCCTGCATCAGACGGTATCGAGATCGGCCCGGCCTGACCTGCGACAATCCTACCGGCAGAATCCACTATCTGGCTGTTCCCGTTCAGGTGGAAAATTCCATTGCGGGTATAAAGCGGTCCTTCAGGGGTCTCTATCACAAAGAATCCTTTACCGCATAATGCAAAATCCAGTGACCTGCCCGTTTGGATCGTCTGGCCCTGCGAGAAATCATATATTGTGGTCAAATCAACTTCGCCGGTTTCCTCGCCACCGGTTTCATCAGGCATAAGAGACTTTGAAAATGCGTTACACCTGCGTTTATAACCAGCCGTGCTTACATTGGCCAGATTGTGGGCAATGATATCGAATTCACGCGTTAATCCATCGAGTCTCGAACTAACTTGTGCTGTCATATCGCTCATTTATGCTCCCTGTGCAATTACCGGCTGCTCCATATACTCTCTCTGGTTTGTTGAATTTCTGACATCTGCCTTTACCGAAGCTGCGTTGGTAGCGCGGATCAGTTCATTAACGTTCGAGTCACTCAGCCCTGTCAATTCAACCGCGATTGACAGGCCGTTTGGCATGGCCCTGGTGTGCCTGACTTCACCGATATCCTCTACTATTTTTGATACGCCGGCTTTAGCGCCTGTTAAATCCCCGCCCTGCCGCTCTTCAAGATTGAATACCACCAGAACTCTTTCGCCTTGTTTTACTTTCAGTCTCGATTCTATACGCAAACCGGGACCGGCTAATTCCGTAATAACTGCGGGAACAAATTCGGGCGGCCCCAAAACCGGTTCAGGGGCTTTTGCAAATGGGAAATGTGCGATAAAAGCCTGCCTTTTTACGGGAACCCTTATGAAACGACGACGGTTAATAAACCGAACATCATCGCTGTGATTCAAAACCAATATGTCACCATCATAGCTGATCACAGAAGTATCGAACTCCCAGACTGACGCACCAAAATAGTAACGAACACACCAGAATTCGCCAAAAGTAATTTTAACCCGCTTGGACAATTTAACCGCCAGTTCGGTATCACTGTTTTTTACAACGCTCGATTCGACATCACCCGAGTCCTGCGCCCTCTTGCGACGTGTCATATGAACTGTTTTACCTACCGGGATCTGCCTGCTGCTCAGTTTTTTCGATTTGCCCGTCACATCTTTAGAGTGAAAGGGATGTTCCATAAAGCCGAGTTTTTCGCGCAGGAAGGCCAGTTCCATTCTGAACTGACTGGCCTGTTCTCTTGTCTGCTGACTCTCGAGGGTTTCTTTCATCCTGGCGACTCCGCGTTCAAAAGCGGAGTCCAAAGTGAAAATTGATTCTTTTCTTTTTAATCCCGCCCCACTTGCGATACCAAGAAGAATTTCCCGTTCGCGGGCAGTCAGCCCTCTCTTCTCGGCATATCCAACAAATAACTTCTTAGCGTCTTTTCGATTCTGCCGGATCCGATTAAAACTAATTACCGCCAGCAGAACTGTTAAGATAACTATGACAGCTACAGCAATTAGAATGAACCAGCTCTCGGCCGCAAGGTTACCGTTAAATTTACCCGCAGCCTCCCATCGCTGCCCTGGTGTCAAAGCCAAAACAGAGACCGCTAAAAATGATTTAATTATAGGTAATGCCATATTCACATCTCGTAACGCGTTGATGTATATATGCGTGAA
>CAYNKU010000003.1:0-2036 GCA_964397865.1 uncultured Pirellulales bacterium
CAAGGTATTCCTTCGGGAACTCATCGACATGCACCTCCTGACCGCGTTCCATCACTCCATAGGGTGCATACTCCATCAACGGCCGGACTATCCTGGCGTGATCGAGCGAAGCCGGATTCACAATGTCCTCAGCATGATAGCGCACCGCCAGCGGCCACAGGTGATACAGGCACTCTCCGAGATGGCCAGAAACCTCTTTCTTCAGACAATGCACGTACTCAGGAACCGGGTAGGCGTCGGCCGGGGACCAGGTCACCGTAGCTCTCCAATGAATCAGGCCCAGGTACACGGTCTTGCCGCCCAGGGCAGAGAAGTCAAAGCCGGAACTGATCCTCCGGCTCAGGCCCATTCGGCGGCAGTTGTGAACAGCGCACCGGGTAGTGCAATAAGATTCGTCCTCAGCAACAGTCAGATTGAACACCGGACCATTGTAGAGCACTCGTTCAGCTGAACGGACATACATAGTCTGATAACCATCTTCAAGCCGTATCCTCACTGCACCCTTCGAAGAAATCCCTACACGGAATATATCGTACTTTTTCCCGAAACTGTGCTGACTGACCAATCTAATACTGGCTGTTAACCCTAACTTCCCAGCTATTAGAGCAATCCCTTCCGCCAAATGGGGAGAGGCCGTAGCTCCCACCTCTTCTCCCTTCCTGCGATAGCCATCCCCATCCATGTAGGTCTGGTACAGCAGCATCAGTTTATTTGCCGGTAAGTGCAGAATCCATTCCGGAATCCGCTTATGTCTTGCCCCCTTTCCAAAGGTATCCACTAGAAAATGAGCAAGTGTTCGGGAATAGACAAGGACATGGTAACAATCCTTCTTCCAACTCAGGGTAGCATGGAAGCCCAAGATTTCTGCCGCATCAACGACTGTCTCAGCATACTCTTTCTCTTTCTTCCCTTTTCCAAAGGAGAACTCAGTCACACTATAATATTCAATGTCCTTGTATCTCTGGCATGTATCAGCCACCGATCCTTCTGCCAAGTAGTACCCACTTAGTATCATCAGTGCCTCATTGACAGGCAACTGAACTCGTATCTCACGCACTGAAGAATATCCTGGCTCAGCTTCATCTGCTCGTCCTAAGACCTTTGCAACTTGATGCCTGTCCAGGCCATGGGGAGCACCAAGTTCCGCATAGGACTTATGTGGCTTCTGCAATTCAGCCCGGCCAAGCCCCGTGATCTGATACTCCCCATGGCAGAGACAATCCACCAGGCCACGATCTACCAGCCTTCTCAGTGCTTTTGTCAGCCCAGAGGAGTACTCGTACAAATCTCCCAACAAATCCCAACATTGTCCGTACTGAACCCTCTCAATCTCGGCAACCCGTTGAAGCAATGGCAGGAGTTTAAGTTCATTTCCTGACAGCAGGCCATTCTGCTTGGCTTCCTCCCGCAGAGCCAGCGCGCCAGCCCGTGGCACCATTCCGTAGACTGCCTTGCGCCGCAACTGGTAGCCTCCCCCCACAGATGCTTTGTCCTCACACTCAGTCAAGATCGGGAAACACACTCTGTCGCCAACCAGAATATCCCCTGCGGCGACAAAGCCCGGTTTCCCATCTTGGAAACATAAGACAGGATGGCCAGGGGTCAACTTCAGTCCCTGGTTACATCCGTACATTTTCAGGTGAACCATCTCCCCATTGTAGTGCCGTCTATGTAGAGACGTCACAGGCTGAAAACGCCCACGGTGGGTCAACACTCGGTCCCCCACCTCAATCTCGGAGATTGGCTTCATCCCTCCACCAGTGATTATTCCCTCGTTCGGGAGCAAGCACTCTTCAACAAAATCTGGGACGGTGGGATAGTCCTCCTTGCTCACCATATCGAGCAGCAGGACAGAATCCTCCGGCCAGTTGTCTGTCATAGACGCCGGAGCCAGATGCACTCCCTGGAACTTCTCCCCCTGCCACGGGGTAGCCGGATCAACCAGAAAGTTCCAAATCGGCACGCCGTCTGGCGACAAACCACGGCTGAGATAGATACCCCCTGACTCTCTGGAAGACCCACAGCCCCGTGCACCG
>CAYNKU010000003.1:2046-25229 GCA_964397865.1 uncultured Pirellulales bacterium
GCACCGGGGACCGGCGTCGCAAAGTCAGACATTGGTCTCCTCTCGTAACGATTTCAGGAATGCCAACTCGTCCCGTGCAGCATCCAGCATGGCATCCATGTCCTCATTGTCCAGAGCGAGATCCCAATCTATGTACGGCGTACCACCACATCCCAGTTCGCCGGTCTCCTCATGGATTGGGCATTCAGGGCAGGCCCTTCTACCTTCCCGTGGCCGTTCGCACAGGGCACAGGTGGATCCACTCCCATCGTGCACGAACGTGCCTTTTTCCAAGAGAGAGACAACGGCCTCCCATTTCTGAATGGACAGGGTCAGCAGCTCCAGATCACTGAGGTTTGCCTCTGCTAGGAGCTTCCTCAGCGCAGGGCGAGCCTCAAGCGTTTCGCCGTCCTGACCCAACACGAACTCGACTTTCTTCACGATTCTTCCTCCTCTTTCAGGGACTTGAGAAACTCCAATTCGGCCTTGGCCAGTACAAGAAGCCGGCCGATGTCATATTTCCTTTCCTTGCTCAGATACTCTGCCCAGGCCAGGTAAGGCGTGCCCCGGCAGAGCGTGACACCCGTTTTCTCGTACACTAGGCAAGGGCCACAGGTATCCCCGGCGACCACGCAGAGGGAGCAGGTCTGGATACCCCCGCCGGAGACAACCAGCCGGCCACCCTCCAGGCAGTCAACGATGAACTGCCATTTCTTGATGGAGAGTCCCAGGGGGTCTTTCTCGTCCCGGGACAGAGGAAACCTGGTCTTCACCACGCCATCATCACTGAGAACGAACCAGCCTCTCATCGTCGATACCTCCTGTGGGTACGGGCCATCTTGCGCCGATGACGCCGCGCCGCCTTCTTTCGCTTACGGGTCTTGGCTACCCGCTTCATCAGCGCGATGAACCGCTGGTATTCCCGCGACTGGGAATCTCCCACTACGGGGACATGCTTCTCCTCCGGCAAGGGCTGCCGGGAATCCAGAACTTCTTGTCGCGTCTGCACGTTTCACCTCCCTGTGTTTTCACCTGAAAATAAAAAGGCTCGCCCTACTGCCACCTGACAGTCGGAGCGAGCCTGCGCTTGCTAAGCGTGACTGCTATCGGAGTCCTCCGCCGCCTACTTGCCAGTGCGCGCCAGCGAGGGCGCTATTCGTGTGTAATGAGCCGCAGTTATGCGGGAGCGGCTAACTCAAGAGCCTCCCGCAGATCTGCGAAGGAAGCCTGCTTCTTCAGGAACTTCTCGCAAGTCGTGCGCAAGCCAACTTGAGCAGCAATACGCCGCAAGCCTTCCAGCCCCACGATGCACGGAATGGTGCTCCCGTTCTCGGGCCCCATCCCGTTAATATGGAGTTCGCAGCTAGTATCGTTGTATACGAGAATTCCATCCCCGACTGGCCGGAAGCAGGTGGAGAAATCATATTCTCCACCTGTGCGGCTCTTGCGAGAATCGCGACTCACTGTATCGTGGACAACCAACTCAACGTCAGTCATCCTCCACCCACCTTCGGCGGGCAAGAGTCGCTCAATTGCGCTTGCCAATTCCTCGAATGCACCTTTTTGCTCTGCCATTATCTCATTCTCCTTTCTTCTCGTCCCGCGTGGCAGTTGCGGACGAGAAGCTGATTAGGGACTGTCTCTCAGTCCCACTTTCTCCCGCCCAGTTCGCCCCCGACCACCCCACTCTCTGGCGGCCAGCCCAATCGTGTTACTCAGGGGACATCACTCCCTCTAGCCCCCTCTATCGGCCCGGGGCAAGTTCGTGATCGGGGCTGAGCTGGGCGGGAAGTTAGTTTGTTAAGTTGTGTTTATTATAGCAGATTTACTTAGTTTTGTCAAGGGTTTTATGTAAAGGTGGAGAAATTTAAGGTTATATATGTAAAGTTGTTTGGGCCCGGTATATAAAGGAAAATCGACTTTTTATGAGTGATCCCGGCAGCCCGGGCCGCTAATCACGCCAGCCGCACACTCAACACCTCGTCCACCACCCACACCCCGGTGGCCTCCATCCGCCGCTTGTCCCACACCCCCTCGCGATGGACACGGACACTCACCGTCAGCGTACCAGAAGGGAAACTAGATCTCTTCTTCTCCAGACCTGCCGTACTCTCGAATGGCAGATCGGCATTGTCAATGCCAAAGCTCGCATACTGTGGAATCCCCGAATCCCTGCCCCGGGCAGCAATCTCAATTCCCCAATCCTCGAAGGACACAACATCATCTGGGATACGGAACACCTGCTGCACCGTCCTCACCCGGGCCAGCCATTCCAGGATGCGCGTGGCTTTCCAGACAGAACCGAGGCGCACGCCCTGCACCTTCACCTTCCCGCATCGGTGGGGCGGCAGATCGCCTGGCCCTCCTACAAGAGTGCCAGGGGCAAACTCCTCGTCTTCCCCAAGCATTGACAGTAAGGCGTCATACTTTTGGCGTTTCACGGGATCCTTCAGCACATCGTATGCTTCCTGGATCTCGATGAAACGCCGAGCCGCGTCAGGAGCATCCGACATGTCCGGATGCCATTGCCGAGCTAGCCTGCGGTACGCGGCCTTGATGTCTTTCGGGGGGGCAGACTTTGCAATGCCCAGGACAGCGTACTCTCCTGGCCCAGACGGACCAGTCGGGGAAGAGCCAAAAACCCAACCCCCAGAGACGAAAGCCTTCATCACCGAGACCGGGATCTCCAATGGCCAATCGTCCCCCACCAAGCAGTAGGACGATGCCTCCCGGCCCGAGCGATGCTTGGGCCAAGACACGTAGTCGACCACAAACTCGGCTTGTTCTTCAGGAAGAGACATGCTGCCCAGTTTCTGGACATCCATCGAATCAGTAATCGAATACCACGTCGGCTCGCCCACATCTCGGGGCGGCGACATCCGGGCCTCGAAGCCAATCACGTCGCCGATGTCAAATACGGACTGATGGACAGCCCAGAACATGCACATCATCTCGTTCCCTGTATTCAAAGACAGGACACGGCAGAAGAACTTCTCGATCCCATGGCGGTATTCCTTCACCGCGTTCTTCTGCGTGACTGTCCCCTGGAGCGGGAAACGGCTTGTGTTCATCCGGCCTGTCGCAGACGGTAGACTTGCGTGGTTCATTTCATGCCTCAGTCACGATTCCAGACAGAGAGAGAAAGAACCCGTCGACGTGCCCAATGGGGGCTTCACCCTGTGGCCTGGGCCGCCAGGATTCGCCACCACGGGAGGCACCGTCCCCCCTGTCCGGGAGACAGAAGGGGCAGTGGGCGACGTCAACGGGCTCTCTCTGCCTAGAATCATAGCATACTCTCACAAGGGCGTCAAACCTAGATCAAGCCCAGATACAGAATCCACGACGGATGGCCATGCTCACACACACCGTCTGCTTCGGCGTAGCAACCATCAGTGGTTTCACAACGACCCTCGTCCATCTGCAAAATTAGTTCATCAATGCTTGGCCTCTCGACCGTCGGTTCGGGCCACATCTCTACCATATCACTCTCCTCCAGTCAACAGCTTCAGTATCCCCGCCGTCAGCCTCTCCGGCTGCGTCAGGGCGTACTCCTCGTATCGCCCGCCCGTCTGAGCGGCTAGCTCACGCAGGAAGTCCGCACCCTTTCCACCGGGAGGCCCACAGTATACCACGTCCACCTCGGCGGAGAACCTGCCAGCAGCCTCCAGCGCCGATTCCTCACCGGACAGCCCAGGGGTCGTGCTCTTGTTCGGCAAGCCGTCTGAGAGAAGGACAACCTTCAATCCTCCCACGACAGGGGACACAAACCGCAGGGCAGCACCCATGTCGGTCAACCCACTCGGCGCCGGCATGGTCTTGAACACCAACTGCGGCCGATCGCTGTACGCGACTACCACCAGTTTCCCCCCCAGGGCCGTGATTAGCTGCCCCACGACGTCCATCAGGACATCCCAGCGAGCCCTGTCGCCGTCCTCTCCCGCATCTGCAGATCGCATGCTGCCAGAGACATCGGCGATGACCACGCCCTGTGCATCTATCATCAGACGTAGGAAGGTGGCCTGGTCAATGTCTTGCCTGGAGGCCAGCGTGCCAGTGCTATGCTTCTGAATTGCTTTCTTCACACTTCCCTCCAAGTCATCTCATGGCCTGGAGGAGACTCCCGGCACCCTTCGTGCCAGTATCCATATCCATGCTCGTTGAAACCTAACACTCCCGTCAGGGAGTGCGTCCGGCACTTGCCCCCGCAGGCGGGACAAGTCGCCTCCCACGCCCTCGCAAAGGCGTGGCCCTGCTCCCTTAGACTTTCAGTCGTAATTTTGCCAGTCATCGAACTTGCCTCCCTGTTTTCTTGGCCTACCATTTTCAAAGGGCGGGCGGCCAACCCCGGCCCGATCCTTTCCCTCTCTCCCCAGAGGCAAGGAGAAGATTTCGGTATCACGGCATCTGGACGTCTATTGGGCAGGATTGCAATTCGTCTTCCCCCCGACCAGTTCGAGCATCGCCTGGACAGCGCCGATGATCTCGTCGATCGTGCCATCCGCGACGGGGATCCAAATGCCTTTTCCGTACTTCCACTCCTGGCTGCCCTTGGGCTGGTACATGGCCTGCAGAGCGACGTACGTCTTGCCGTTCTTGTCGATCAGAGCCACGCGGCGAACGCCGGACTGTGTCTCGACAAACTGCTCGTCGATGACGTCGCCGTATTTTGAATCGCTTTCCTGAACTGACCCCAGTTCCTTACGCGTTTTTGTTGCCATCGTTTTCCTCCTAAATCTGAATACACACAAACGGATCCCCGCGCACCAACGGCACGCGGAGCACGTCGAGGGCGAAAGCCAGCAGGCTAACGCTTCTGTTATCCGCCAGCCCGGCCATCACCAGCTGCCGAGAGATCGTGCCTTCCCCGCTTCCACTGAGAGGCAGAGTGAACAGCACTTCGCCACCCTCATCGCTGACGGAGAAGGCATAGCCGTTCACATCCTGCATCACGAGGGTTACCTCATCGTGGCGTATCTCAATGCCCTCGGTGTGCAGGCGACGGGCTGTCACCCCGGCCTTGCGAAGATCGTACTTCCTCACTTTCTGCCTCCCTATTTCTGGCCTGCCATTTTCAAGGGGAAGGCAGCCAGTCCCTCCCCGATCCCTTCCCCAAAGACGGGGAAAAGGATTTCGGCTATCTACTCTGGACGACTGTGACCTGAAACTCACTGCCGTCTGTCATCTTGACGACAAGGCCCTGGTCAGCAGTCATCACCCCCGCTTCTGCGAAAGTGAGGATATTGTCTATCTCGCCGGCCTCATTCTCATCGTCCTGTAAATACAACGCTTCTGCTATCCTCTCTGCGAACTTGCTGCTGTCCATTTTCTGCCTCCCTGTTTTTGGTTGGTTTGTTAAGTTGTGTATATTATAGCAGATTTTCCGGAGTTTGTCAAGGGTTTTATGTATAGTTGGAGAAATATTAAGGTTATATATGTAAAGTTGAAAAGTCCTAGTTTGAACCTAGTATATAGAGGAAGGATGACTTTTGATGAGTAAAAGACAACAAAAAACGGCCAAGGGCAATGCTTCATCCCTTGGCCGTCTTCCGCGAACTGCTCACTGTTACCGATACGGATCTCGTCGCCGGAGCAGAGTCTCCGGCACATGCCTCATCCGCTCATCAGTGCGGGCATGCGCCATCTGGCTGAAGGTGAAAGTCAGGAAACCCAACAGCACAGTGACAATCACGTTGCCCCATCCCTCCGGGCCAACGGGCCAGGCATACCACCCGAAGGCGCAGGAGACAGCGTACAGAGCCATTGTCAGGACTACTGACAGGAAGACAGCCAAGATGCGCTTGGCCTCTCCCAGTCCAACGTCGATCCAGACGCCAGCTATCGCCAGCCATTCGGCCAGCTTCTCCCCAGCCGGAGTGCCCAAGAACCACCACACCGCGAGACCGGCCGCACCGGTCTCGATCAAGCCAATTACCACATCGCGCAAGACGTTTTCTTCAAACATTGTTACCTCCACAAGTCTTTGATTCGCTCGATCACAAGAACGAGCGCGGATCCGATTATGGCAAGCAATGCATTTACACCTCCCACTTTCCTAATCTGGCCTCTGAGATCCACCAACTCCTGTCTCAGACGAGAATCCGCCAGTTCGTGGCCCGTCTTCCAGGCTTCCAGGCCAGCCAGTTTCCGGCTGTGCCCGCGCACGCTGCCATTCATGTCTCTGAGCTCTTTTAGAATAGCGCCGATCTGTTCCTCGGCCAGGTGGTCTACTTTTTTGTCAATACCGGCAAGTGTCTCCAGCATAGCCGACATTACCTGGGCAACAGCGGCGGCCGAGACGTTTTGCTGCGGTGTATCTGTCATGACTCATACTACTTTCCAGACTCTGGCTCCTGTCACCGTGCGGGCAACCCGGGTGACGTGATTGTCCTCCATCCATTCCCCAAACCAATTGGGATTGTAATAATCCAGTACTGACGTGTACCCCACCATCGGGCACATGACCAACAGATCATCATTCAGCCCCCCAGCCGGGTCGGGTATGTAGCGATAGGCCACCACGAAGTGCTGATCCACATCGGCGTCCGCCGGATCGTAGTCCACCTCGACAATCACCGGGTACTGTTCCAGGGTCTCAACCAGATAGCCCAAGTCAGCCGCCACCTTGCGCCAGTCCTTGAAACTGTCATCACCCCACACCAATCGGGAGAAACGGGCTGTCACCGCGGTCTTGTCAACCAGATCGTTTCCTGCGAAGGCACCCTCCTGCCCAATGGCCTCAGCAAAACCCATGGGATCGACATCGTAGCCAGCCCACTGGGCCAGCGACGTGGCACAGCATACCAAACAGCCAGCCTGACAGAAGGTCTTCGTTCCCCCCGGGGCGTAGATCTGCCCAGCCCACGGCTCATCGCACTGTAACACTAGCGGCGGAGGTGGTTCATCCAGGACCTCAAACTCCCAGCGGTACTCCGGCGTCTGAATCAGAAAATCGGAGCCCTCCTCCATAATCAGGCCGAACTCCATCTCCACCCTGCGCACAAGGCTACAGCGCACTTCCTCATGCTCAGACGTGAAACCCAAGACACCGCCGTTCAAATCGTGAAGCAACTTCTCAATTCCAGCCAACGCTTACTCCTTTGGCGATTCCCCGATTGCTATCTGTAACTTCGCCATCAGGTCGGCAAAGACAATCAACTGCTCAGCAGGAACTTCCTGCTCGATCTCTATCACTTCTCCGTCTTTGTCCCGGGCCAGCTGTATGCGCCAGTCTCTCTGCACGCCCAAGCCGTGCAGCCATCTCAGGAATGCCTCGTCGAGCGTATGCTCAGTTTCCTCACTCAGTTTCTCGACCTGGACAAGAAGCCGACACAGTTTTTCTCTCTCCACCTCGACTTGCTCACTCTCAAGTTTCTCCTGAAGATCTTCAACCAGGACGTCTGGACTAACCAGGTCTTCCCACTCCAGGGCCAGGGCGTAGCCCCTCAGGTTCTCACTGATCTTGTCCAATAGGCGCTTGGCTCTTCTCAGTTCAAGCCTGCGGTAGATCTCCGCCATCTGCTGGCTAGTAGCCAATGTCCCATCCGGAGGCGTAGCCATCATCGCCCTGATGAGTTGCTTCTCCCCCGGCTTCAAACTGACCGTCTTCAGTGCCATCTCCGTCTCCTCTCTATTATCTTATGTCGTCCAGCAAACTGTGTAAACAGCTACTTAGCAGCAAAAACATGGATATATCCTTGGCCGCCTCCCACAAGATCAACTTCAATCCAGGAATCTTCCGTAGCATCAGTATAGCCAGCATCCACGAAAGCCACTGTGTCAGTGGGGAGACTTAGCACCAACTCCGCATCGAAGATCTTGATCTGATCCGGCGTTGAATCCAGCCACTGCATCCGCCCTGTAGCCTGGCTCAAACCAATCCAATTGGTATCATCCATCTGTATACCACCGGTGGCGGAGTACACATGGAGAACGTCCGGGGAGAATCGAAAGCCCAGAGAACCAGCGATCATTATATCAACGACGTCATCGAGCGGTGAAGTGATATACGTGTCTCCGTCAGCATCCACGATCAGGTCATTCCCATCCAGATCCAGCGAGCCGCTGGCTACCCGGATCAGGTCGGTGGCCGGCGTCGAGTCGAAGATCAGCCTCCCACCACTGGGGATACCCACATAGGCATCGTCAGCCATGCCAAGGTCTGTGGTCCACGCCGGCGTGTACGGTGATGCGCCCGTGCTCAACCTTTGATACTGGGCCGTCGGTGCGGCCAGCGTAGCCCAGGCTGGCGTCGCGTTTGCCAGGAGCAGTTGGTTCTGGCCCGATGGGGCAGGCACTACAGCCGTGGCCGTTGGTTCATACCGGCTGTTCCCCGCCACCCAGGCCAGCACCTCACCATCTAAAGGCGCGTGGTCCTGTACAGCATAACCACGGATCGCCGTCACCTCTGTCGCACCGGCGTTACTCAGCGTGACATCGCCAGAGACAACAACCGAAGCCACATCTGTGCCGTCGCCGACCAGAATATACCCATCGCCCTTGGCATCGTGGGCTTCCCAATCAGAGGCCCCACCCCGGATGACGGAACCTCGGGCATAGCTTCCTAAACCAGTGAGAGGCACCTCCGGCAGATCGGCAGCAACCATGACACGGAACGTGGGAACCGCTGCTCCTCCCGACGTCGGGCCAGACAGGACGTAGTTCGCACTGACCGTCTCGAAGTTGATCTCCTGCGGCTCGTCAGCCGCTCCGATATTGAGAAGTACAGCAGCGTCCGTGCCGATTGACACGGGGTCGTGGCCAGCTCCTCCGCCAATTCCACCCCCTCGTCCCAGGAGCGTCCCCAGTGTCCTGGCATCATGATGGATACCCTTATCGCCAAGAACCTTCACCGGTCACGCTCCCGGAAAATGTTTATCTTCCCGTCTGCCTCGACCTCGATAACCTCGACGAATACCTTACGCGGATCGTCTTCTACATTGTCGGATACCTCACCCGGGCCAACGGGCATGTCGGCAACCACCATCATCCCAGGGCGGGTCTTCCACGGATATTCCAGTTTGTCCAGCAAGTCATAAATCTGGTTGCCCCGATAGTAGTACTTTACGCTCGTGTCCACCGGGCCGTAGTTTAGCTCCCGGTCCTGATACACACCAATCCCCCAGCGGATGGTCTCGTCACTCTCCTCTCCTGCCTCAGCAATCTCCTCCAGCATGTCCCATCGCCGCATCTTGTACACTTCCTCAACTCCGTACGTCATGCTATTTGTCTCAATCCGGCCGGCCGATACAAACTCGGCCTCGTCAGCTAACGCCACCACATGGTTGCTAGCCGTGTCCTCACCGCCCGTGGTGAGATGACACCAATTGACCGTGTTGGCATAACCCAGGAACAACAACTCCAACCCGTCTTGCCGACGGACACCTCGGGTCTGCATGCGGTCCGGCGGACGGGTGCGTGGCCAGGCTCTCTTGGATAGTTCGCGTCGGATGAATGCCAGTGCCCCGGCATTCGTCTTCTCCCCCTCGACGAAGATCATCTCCTTGCGGCCATGCTCACCAATCGACACCTCATCGGTGTACCAGGACGTCTCTACCGACACAGGAGCAATCATGATGTGTGCATCGTCGATGTAGATCTCGCCACTTACCCCAGTTGTCTTTTCTATGACGATGATACGTACATCACCCTCATAGTCATTCTCAGCGTCGATCTCAACTGAGACAACTTGCTCGCCAGCGCCAGAGAACTTGGTCTTGGCAATTGTCGCATCTGTATCCGTGCGCTTGATCTTGGCCACCCACGTCCCTGTGACGATCTTCACCGCCATGCGCAGCTCGTACGCCAGTTCTGACTCGATGGTCAACACCGACGTGGGAGTCGTGGCACCATTCTCAATCTGTACTCCCTCAGTGTTCTCAGTGGAACGGGTCACGACGTGTACACTGTAGCTGCCTTGCGTAGCCCAGTCTGTCGTTCTCTCATTTGTGGTCGGGGATCCCTCATCCGTCCACGTGCCAGACACAACCGTCTCCGCGCTGCCGTTCAGCAGCATATCATAGCCAATGCGCGTGTATTGGCACTTCACGGCATTGGCCATGTCAATCAAGCTGCGTACGTATGCCACCCCGCCGATCGTCCAAGTGGCCTCAGCTAGGTACCCCTCCCATAGCACGTCACCACCGTAAGGTTCAACCAGCCGCCGACCGAGACCATTGATGAACAGATCCCACTTCTCGAAATCTGTGCCCATAAACTCGCTCGTCCCCTGCCAGAAACCGTATCTCCAATGGACCGACCGTTTCCAATCCGGCATCTGTGCTGGGGACAGAGACCACTTATCTCCGCCTCTTAGAATAGACCCATGCAGGATCAGGCTTGGCCTCTCCCATCTCATTACGTGTTCCCCTCCTACGGGTTACCTTCAAGGGTGCGCCAGCGTTCAAATATCTTAAACTCCAGGCTTACAGCTCCCAGTGGATTGTGGTACCCCGTGAGCGGCTGGGCAGCCACCACTGCCCGCACATTGCCTGTTGGCATCGTGTATCGTGACGCTTCAGCAGAACACCGAGTGTAAGGCATACCATTGCGGTAGTGCCAAGCTCCTACACTACCATCAGGGTAACACATCACCTTCGATGGCCAGTTCGGCGCTATTGAGAACAGACTCCCATACATAAACCCCTCACTGAACGGAATCAGAATCAGGGCATCCATCTGTAGGACTGTGCTGCCGGCTGTGCGTTCTGCATCAAGACGCAGAGAATACGTCTGGAAAGCCTCGTCCCCCACATGCCCCCGGACTGGCGGAATCGACACAGTGCCTAGTGGGTACAGCCGAGTGGAAGCCGAGCCGATCTTCACCGGGCCCTGCGTACGCCATTCGCCTTCTGGCGTCGATACGTAGCCGTCCAGAAGTTTAACGTAGCACGTCGTCGAGGCTCCCACAGTAGCTCGCAACAGGACATGAAACTGGCCTCTCTGATCTTGATAGTTGGCCGTCACATCCTGCAACTCGACCAGAACACGCTTGGCCATCGTGGCAGTGCCAGCGAAGTCACACTCTGCCACATACCCACCGAGAGCAGTGCCAACCACGACCGGCGTGGTATCATTCGTCAACGAACCGTCCTCACAGTTCCACACCGAGGCGAAATTACTCCGATCCCCCCACCGGTCCGTACGGAAGCCCAACCATACCTCGCCAACACTCGTGCCCGTAGTACCCTCCAACGTCGTCAGCGCAATCCGGGCTGGCTTGGTGCCCTCCACGGTAGCCGGCCACCCACCATCAAGGAGATCCCCCTGCTCACCAGCCACATGGATTGCTGATTCCGTCAGTGTCCTGGCCGATACCGATTCCCACCACGGCGTGCGATCGAACCCCAGCGAATACTTCGGTACGATTCCGCCCGGAGACGCCCCGGCAGGAAACGAGAACAGGGACGAGCTAAACTTCGGCTGGGCGTTCGTCATCAATGCCTGTCGGGCATTGGCCTCCATTTCGGCCTGGGCGCGGATCCATATCCCATACCGCTCCGCCTGCGTGGCCTCATAGTACCCCATCTCCTGCATCTTGGTATCTATCAGAGTGAACTGGGTGGCCAGCGTCGTCGCACTCTCACCAGGATCCACACTCAGCGGCAGCACCTCAGTGACGAACTCGTCGCCATCGGCCGCAATGCTAGGGACCCACCCAGGCTCCACCAACGCAAAGCCAGTGCCTGCATCGACGAGGGTCAGACTGTCGATGTCACCGCTGAAGTCGTTGCGCTTTACGATCTTGATCTGCTGCGCCATACTCTATCTCTCTCTTCCAGGTGACTAAGTCGCCGTTCCCAGCTTGCTCTTGGTGAACTCCACCCACCAGGCGATAATTCGCAACGGCCCGGTACATTCCGTTCCGTCGCCAAGATTGACCGTCATTTCGACCACAACCGTGTCCCCCGCCGCGACCGGGTACGTCGCCTCGTCGTAGTCAATAACACCCGTCACCTCATTGTGCATGTCAATCGCCTCGTCACCACCCGTCAGATTCAGGGCAAAAGTCACTGCCTGGCCCGCGTCACTCATGGCCTCACCATCGGCGTACCCTCTCACCTGACCAGTGAACGATATGTCATCGCCATCTGTCTCGGCTATCTCATTTGCCACTCGGAGCACGAGGGTCATATCGCTACCTGCATCCCAGCCCTCGGGCACCTTGAACGCCGCCAGGAATGTCTCGCCATCCGCATCCAGGTTAATCGACGGGGCTCCCTTGAATGCCTCAATGTCGGCTGTCCCACCTCCCACAGCGATTGGCAGTGGGATACTGTCCGTCACCTTCGCCGTGCCTTCCAGCGTGATCTCCCCGTCTGGGGCAAAGACCGCCTCATTGGTGCCATCACCGATACGGACACTGCCATCGGCTACAAGGTGAAGAACACCGTCGCCAGACGAGTACAGGTAAATCCCCGTGTCCCGGAGATAAAACTTCTTGTCCGTGGCCATCGTGAGGTCTGTGCCCCACGTCCGGCCGCCGGACACCACCTCGCCGGCAATCAGGAACGGAGCCCAGTCGTTGTCCGAGTTGTCTTCGTCCAGCTTCTGGTACAGAGCTACCTCGTCGTCGCTGGCATCCGTCCTGAAATATACACTGCCCTTAGCAGCCGTCATGCACGGGTCGGAATTGCCGTCCGGTGCCCCCGTCCAGAAGATGAGACACAGGTTCCCAGACCCCAGTTTCAAAACCCCGGTTGCCGCACTGCCAACTGTCATACTCTGATCTAAAGCCATCTCATCCTCCTACATCTCTCCCTCGGCACGCTCCAACTGCCGCGTGCGTATGTCCTCTAACACCATGGCCTGCGCCACGTGGTCCTGGACGTTGAACTGGAACGTGTCTCCTGCTCCTCCTCCAGTAGCAGAGAGACCTCCCACCGGGAGCGTCTCGGCTACCCCAGCCTCCCCACCAGATACTACGCCCACCTCAATGGGTGTAGTCTGAGCCAGGTCTACCACATCCCGCAACGCTCTTTCAAAGGCAAAATGAGGAGACTCAAACTGAAACTCCGGCGGTGCTGTGTAGTCTGCTGCGATATTGATTCGGTAGTCTCTCTCCGTTAGGCCAGCAAGAGCCAACTCAATCTCGCCTACTGTTTCGAGTATCCTCAACGACGCTCCACCCATGGACTCTTCCATCCCCCGCGTGCTCTCTTCCGTACCAGCAGCGACATTCTCCCACCCGGCAATCATGCGGGCGACGTCTTCCTCCTGTTTGATTACAAGAGCGTCGGTCTCCTCACCGATGTTGCCGATAAAGCCGATGATCTGGTCAATTGACGTTTCACCACCCGCTGCCCAGTCACCAAACATGCCCAGCAGGGCGTCTGTGCCAAGCTGCGTCTCGTCTACCAGATCGACGCCGTATGTCTCGGCAATGGCCGCCTTCATCCCCGCCGCCTGCTGGGCCGTGATCTCGCCCATGGCCTGCATACTCTCCGTCTGGTGAAACAGCAAGTTTGCCAGCGCCGTCTGCTGCTCCAGCAACATCTCGGCATTGCCTTCTCGATAGGCCGTCAACGCCTGGCCGACGGCGCCGGACACACTCTCAACAAACGTCTGCCACGCCTCCTGCTGGATGACGGCCATTTCCTGGGCTGCAACCGCCGCCTCCTGCGTGGTCATGGTCACCGCGTGTATGTTCTCAGGCAGCTCGCCCGTGATAGCTCCCAGGTTAAACATGCCGCCCGTGGCCTCGTTCACGGCATTGCGGATCAGGTCGTAGCCAGCGGCTGAGTCCTCGTTCACGGCATATACCTGCCGCCCGGCCATCTCCCACTGTTCCTGGCTGAGGACACCCTGGGCCACTGCGTGGGACAACAGATGCATGGCGTCCCTCTGCATCACCGTCAGAGCTGTCGTCTCACCCATGGCGATCGCTGCGCGATACTGGATCATCTCCATGCCCCGGGCCGAGAGGCCAGATAGCTCCAGCGCACCGCTCAAGGATTCCAGCATCAACTTGGCATCCTCGGCTGATGTAGCCTGGGCTTCCAGTGCCTCCAACTGCGCCTCAATGGAATCAGCACTCTCATATAAAGCCTTACAGTACTTGATCCAGCTCTCCCACCCGTCGTGCACTTCCCGCTCGCCCTTGATCAGGGCGACCGTCTGCTGGTCGAGCACGTCAACAACTTCTTTCACCTCCATCACCGTGCGGCCAGCCTGTTTGTTCGTCTTCTCCGCCTGGATATTGTAGGCCCGGGCCTCCCTGTTCACCATTCCCATGGCCTGGACGTAATCGGTGTAGTTCTCCGACGCCTCCATGACCGTGGCTGCTAGCTCTTCTGTGGAAGCACCGGCTAACACCTGCCGGTCGATGAAACCACGGACGATCACGTTGCTGCTCTCCCACGTGTCATTCACTCTCTTCTGTGCCAAGACATACTCGTCCATGACCTCAGTGGCATTCTTCTCCTCCGCCACCAGGTCCTGCAACATCCCGGTCCAGGCGGCCCCCACTTCCTCCGTCCGGGCAGCCATCTCGACCTGCAGTTCGTGGGCTTCTTTCAGAGCATAGCCGACTGCTACCAGTGCAACAACAACAGCACCGATTGTTACGGCCAGCGGGATCAGGGCCGCGTCCAGTCCCAACGTGGCGATCTCGGCAATGGTCGCGCCCTCGGCGTATAGCACGTACCCCACCTTGGCTGCAGAGATAGCCGCCGTAGCGCCACCGACTACGGCCGGGACAGCCGTGACGACTGTCACCAGGGTTCCCACCCCGGCCACGACCTGGGGGAGAATGATGAGCAACGGACCGGCTGCCGCCGCCACGGCTGCCACCGTCACACCCATCTTGAGCATCTCGGGATCAGCCGTGGCAATCGTCTCGGCCACGTCTTTGACGCTTCCGGCAACCTCGATCAGCATAGGCACGAACGTGTTGCCCAGGCGAATCGTGATGACCTCGATCTCGGACTTCAGCTTATTCAGTGTGTACGACCAACTTTCGTGCCGGATCTCCGTCATGCGGGCGTGTTCACCGACGCCCTCAGAGGCTTCTCCTACCTCCCGCAGGGAATCGGCAAAAGCATCCCCATCCTGGCGGCTGAGGGCAAAGGCCGCCTTCGCCGCCCGGACATTGCCCACCAACTCGAACATCAGGGCCGCGTCGTCCCCAGTCTCTTTGCCCAGACGGACCATGACCTCTGCCAGGCCAAGGGATTCCAGCGCCGCCTGGCCGGATTCGTAGCCCCATCCTGCGATCACGTCGGACAACTCATCCGTTGGCTTGAGCAGGGACGTGATCAACGCCCGCATACTGGTCGACGCACTGGCCACCCCATAGCCAGCATCGACAGTCGTCATGAGGCCAGCTGTTAGCTCCTCGAAGGATACCCCGGCAGCGGCCGCGACACCCGTCGCCTGGCCGATGTTTGAGGCCAGGAGGTCAAACTGAACCGCGCTCTTTGTGGAGGCCGTCTGTAGCACGTCGGCAATATGCGTCACGTCCTGGGCTTGATAGCCGAAGGCCGCCATTACACCGGTCAGGGCCTTCGTCGAGGTGGCAGTGTCGACCATCATGTTGCCGGCCTGGGACAGCGTGACGGCCAATACCTCTTCTGCGTCGGCAGCGGCCACACCAGCCGTCACGATTCCGCGCATCGAGAGCGCCACATCGGCTGAAGACTGGCTGGCCTCTGTGGACAGTTTCAGGATTTCTCCCCTGAATCTCTCCATCTCATCGCCCGTCAGCTTGACCACGGAGTTGACAGACATAAACGCCTTGTCGAACTCGATGGCCGAACTGGCCGCAGCCACGCCGAAACCGACGATGGGGGCCGTGATACCCAGCGTCAGGGCCTTGCCAGCCTGCGTCATCTTCTGCCCGACGCTGGCAAACAGCCCCTCAACCTCCTCGGTGCCTTTCTTGACACCGGCGAGATCCATGGCTGTGCCAACTACGGCTGTGCCCAGGGTACCTATGATGTCCATATTACTCGTTGCTAGGCTTGCTTTCTGGATCCACTTTCACGATCTCTATCTTCCCTGCCAATCCCAGTCTACCCAGGCGTGCAGCCAGACCGGCGACCTGTGCATCCAGACGCCGCGATGCTTCTGGCGAGAGCCTGCCTGTCCACTTCTTTCTCTTCCTCTTCCATGGCCAGCGGATACGGGTCAACCGACGAGATAGTTTGTTGATCCTCCTGATCCCAGAGCGGCGCTTGCTTTGCGGTGCAACCAGCACTGCATTGATCAAAGGCTCAAGTTCCTCAACCCTTCTGGCCCGCTCCTCGTCCTGCAGCGTGGGCATCCAGCGCACCAGCAGCAGCCAGCGCCGGGCCAGCATCTTCAGTTGTTCATCGACCGAGAAGCCATAGAAGTGCGCTACCTTGGCGAACAGGTAGCCCATCACTTCTCCAGCGGGCCGTCCTTGTCTTCCTTGCCGTCCTGGGCCTCCTCGGCTTCCCCCGGCATCAGGTCCTGCTCGGCCTCAGCCAGCCGTATGAACTCGGATAGCACCTGCTGTAGCCGCACCGACTGGCGCGGGGATAACCCTTCCACAACCTCCTGTGGCATGGTGGGGACCATCAACTTGATCTGCTCCATGCTCCCCCTGACCATATCTTCAGAAGGAGGCCCCGAGCCCGGGACGAAGTCATTTATCCCGCTTTCTGCATTGATCCTCTGGATTTCGAGGAACTCAATCATGTTTGGCTCTTTGACTCTGTATTGCACTCCCCCTACCTTCACGTCGGTGGCAGGTGGTGACAGTGCATCCAGGTCTACGACCCGTTCTGCCTCTACCTTTGTCATCCGTCCGTCTCCCTTTTTTCAGATGTCTACGAAGCCGTCGTGTTGGTGATCGTCCACGGCGCGGTCGTCGCAGCCGCCGGATCATAGTGCCCCTCGAAGGTAACGGGTATCCGTGTCGACTCCTCGTCGGGGAACTCGACCTCGAAACCCTCCGAGCCTAGGGCATTGTGCACGGAGAACGCGAATCCCAAGCCGCTGGCCTTCGTGGTGGAAAAGATCACGGTGTTGTGCGAGGCCGCAGCAATCCGCCCCGGGGTACTGCCGATCCACTCGCTGCTTGCATCCGACGAAAGATCCGTCCCCGGGATCGCGTACTGGATCTTCGCGGCCTGTATCTCGCTCAGCCGGCAAGCGATCCGGGGTACCTCACGGATCACGAATACTGTACCCATCACTGGGCCCCGAACTCGGGTGTAGTTAGGCTTGAAGTATTCCCGTTCCACCGTGCAGGTAACGGGATCTTCCATGGCGCCGACGTCGACGCCACCGACCTCCAAATCTCCCCCGTCTACCATGATCCTGACAGGGGTGTCTGCGCTTACTCCAGTCATCTCGAACCTCCTCTATCTAAAAGACTTTACAGTGTGGCCGCGTATCCCTTGAGCAAATCCGCTGCTCGTTCCGCAGCCTGATCCCAACTCCATCTCTCTCTCACATACTCGGCGCTTCGGGCACCCAGTGCCCGGGTCTCGTCCCTATTCTCGTAGCACCACAGCATTGTGGCCTTCATAGCCTCGTAATCCACGTCGGCCATACAGCCACGGTCCTCCCATGGTTCCAGCGGGTACGGAGCCACTCCCTTCACGGGGATGGGAAAGCAGCACTCTGTCTGGATATACTCCTGCGGCCCACCCCAGTCCGTAACCAGGACACAAGCCCCGGTGGCCATAGCCTCCAGCGGCTCAAGGCCAAAACCTTCACCCAAAGTCGGGTACACGAACACATCGCAACTCTGCATCAGTCCAACCAAATGCTCCGTGGGTACCTTCTCGTTTATCAACGTGATGTCGTCTCTCCGCACGTTCTCGTGGGTGATATGTTTCCACGGCACTTTGCTCATCTTTACGATCAGATGGGCGTCGTCCCCGAGCTTCTTCTCTCCTTTCAGACGAAGAAATGCCTCGATCACTTTTAGCGTCCCCTTCCGGCCGCCGAAGATTCTGCCCATGGCCATGAACACGAACTGTCCATCGTCCCTGCGTCTCCGGTATCGAAAAACATCGCCATCGACCCCGTAGCCACTGACGTGAATCGGGACCTCGACCCCGATGCGCTCTAAGCCGTCTGCGCAAAACCGGGACGGCGTCCACACTATCCCGCCTCTGTTGAGCAAAGAGGCCCAGAACTCAGGTGGCGTGTCCGTCTCCCACTGCGTGTGCCAGACTATGTCCGGACGTTTGGCCGCACGCCCCAGGAGAAATGCCTTCGGATATCCGAGAAAGACACAGAGATCCCAGCCCTCAGTACAGAAGTCAAGCACCTCCACACCGTAGTTCCATAGCCGGCCGCCTAACTGCTCCCATACCACGGCGTACCCGGTGTGCTTGACCTGGGTCCACGACGTCCATATAATCTTCAGGTCAGGCGTCTTCATATTGGTTCTATCGGATACCCAGGGACCATTCCGTACAACATCCAGCCGTTCCAGTACGGGACCAGCCCCAGTCCTTCTTCCTTCAGGGAAGACAGGACCTCTTCCCATTGGGACAGGGACAAGCGTCTTTCTTCTAACACAGGGGCATTCACCCACGTATCGGTTGGGACGCTGAACACCACCGTGTTGGCCACCCGCCGCATCTCCTCGATCAAAGCCAATATCTGCTCGTCGCCATAGTGTTCAAGCAATCCCTGTGAAAACGCGACGGCAAACTCACCGTCCTCGAACGGCAGTGCAAATGCATCGGCTTTCTCGACCGCGACTTTCTTTAGCCTCCGGGCCTTCACCAACCGCTTGGCCTGTTTCAAGATTCTGGCATCGTCATCCACGGCCACAACCTCATAGCCATACTCCGAAAACCAGGCCGTGAACGCCCCACTGCCGATTCCGATCTCCAGCAGCTTCTTACCCGGGGCTGCCAGCATCCCTGTGTTCACCGCCAGGCACAGGGGCTCGTGGAAGCCCCAGCAGCCCTGGATGACGGCGTCCGTCGCCATCTCGGGATACACGTCTCCCCACTGTCTGTCCATATTTTGCCCTCCTTTCGGCCTCCGGAGAGGCGATTTAAGCGCCGTGCTTTTATCGTCCATGCGCTCGGAACCTGCCAATTTGCAACAGAATATTGCAGACTTTTCTCAATTCCAGGTAAAATAGCCTGAAAACACCTGTTTTAGCCCCTATTTGCAACGTTTTATTGCAAGTGATCAAAGAATACTTAAAAACAGAGTAAAAACAGGCTATATTAACATACGTTGTCAAAGTATAAATGCCGTAGAAAGGCTGTGGGAAGCTGGCACTTTTGAAAAAGTTTACAATATTCATTGGAACCTACACGGTAGCGTATAAAAAGGCCACGTTATGTTAAGCACTCACCGGGAACGTGAAGAACATGCACCAGAACTGGCACAGCACGAAGTTCCAATCCGTCTCCGGCTCCATCACGTCCTGCGGCGATCCTGTCTCCTTGGCTATAATCAGCCAGTGCGTGCCGCTATCGCTCACGCCAGTCCCGGGCGTAATCCTCTTGCGCTTCACCCCGTGAAGCGCACTGCGCAGGCCCCGGTATACCTCTCTCGCTTCATAAGCCGTATCGCCGTAGCATCGGAACCGATACTCGCAGGTGACGATGGGCAGCCGAATAGCCGCTCCTCCCCCTGATTGAACAAGAACAAGTGCCTTCCCCGGCGTCCCGCCCCCTTTCGGAATGTTGCGGACGAAAATCTTGGTTCCCACCTCGTCCGTGACGTAGGCTTCACCGTCCAGGAACTCCTTGAGGGCCGCGTTCCAGTCGATCGTGTCCGTTATCGCCATTTTACAATCTGTACCCCAAGCCCCGGGCGTAAGCCATCGGCGCCGCCTCCCGCAAGGCTGTAAGCAGCCACGGATACTGCCAGAAGTTACCCGTCCCATGTGCGTGCCAGCCGATCTCCAGCCAGAATCCATAGCGCCCCGGCCATCCCGTGGCTCCGATCAGGGCGCCAACCAGGTCGCCTTTCTCGTACGTGCGGTAGAAGATCGCTCGCATCAGATCGCCCATGTCCTCGTGCGGCGTCCTGTGCGGGTGTGGCCCTGGCCCGACACCAGGGGCCACGTTGTGCTGGGCCTGCTTCTTCACTTCCTTGGCCACACCCTTCACCACCTTCCGCGCTGGCTTCTTCACCTCATCGAAGAATGCCTCGTTTTTCTTAAAAGTGAGTTCTACACCGATACGGGGAGAATAGCCCCTTGTTGGTGTTTTCCAGCGAGCAACAGAGACTGCCATCAGGCGATCTCCTTCACCGTGCTGCGCTTGCAATACAGCTCCAAGTGATGCTCCTGCCCCCCGGCGTTCTCGGACCATACCACTCGCAGCGGGCCAGCCTCAAGTACATTGCTGTCTTTGTCTTTGACAGCCGTGATGCGCCTGGTTTCATCGAGGTCAAGATCGTACACCATGTACAGAATCCCATCGTAGTCCAGGCGCTTTGCCCAGGTGTCCTTGCTTCGATCAACGACACCATGAGGCCGCTCCTGCCATAGACACGCCTGGCCAGTGGCCTCGTCGCTCCAGCTCAACTGCGGGTGCCTGTACAGATCATCGCCGCCATCTGCGGCAACACGGACAGTGCACGTGTGCTTCAGCATTCTCAGGAACCCAGCTCGGGCCATTGCTCTCTCTCTTCTTCCTTACGGAAGGTAGCATCCTCCGATGCTATAGGTCGCAGCATCAGCGTCTGCAGCCTCCACCCGCACCCGCCAGGTCTGGGGCAGCACAAGGCTCGATACCTCCACGATGTCGTCGGTGGCTGTGACTCCCGGATACACCATGAACGAGTTCACGCTCACAGTCGTCACCGCCGCCGCCTCCAGCAACGTCTCATACTTCTCGCTGACTGGATCCTTGGCCTGGATCTTCAGCACCAAACTCGGCGTATCCGTGATTGCTGTGACGTCGAGTGTCACCATCACGCCGCGAGCGCCACGATTCGTCATATCAGGACCATCCGTCGTGGCCGTGCGTTCCGCACTGGCAAGGACCGTGACCTCCAAATTATTCCCGCCGACAGGGCAAATGTGTCCACTCACAAACCAACCCATCTATCTTCTCCTCTTACTCTTTCTTAGACATCAAATCACGGAGACGCCGGCCCAGCAATCACA
The DNA here is from genome assembly GCA_964397865.1 of uncultured Pirellulales bacterium. Taxonomy (GTDB): domain Bacteria; phylum Planctomycetota; class Phycisphaerae; order Sedimentisphaerales; family Anaerobacaceae; genus CAYNKU01. Next base: position 23,084 of record CAYNKU010000003.1, read on the forward strand.
CGGAAGAACGTTTCATCGCTAGCCTTTCCGGTGCCCGTACTGTAGACCGCGTAGTACCAGTCCCCGGTCGTGTCAGCATCCACCAGCATGTAGAAAACACCGAGGGACTCTCGCACTACTTCGGGATCTGTGACGTACTGTTTCGTGACGGCAGTCCCCTCCACTCCGATACAGTAGCGGACGAAGACCTCCGTAGGGTCCAGGAGATTGCCATCTGCATCAGAGAACGTCCCCTTGATCTTAACCTTATCACCCTTGTCGTACGTGTTCGCCATTGTGGCCTGTCTCCTGATTATGTGCGCGAAGCATCCTCTACATCTACATTATACACCAAACTGTCTGCCATGGCCACATCCCCCTCCAGACTGTCCATAATGGCTACACCACCGTAGGCACTGTCGGCAATCGTTACGTCCACCAGACCAATCTCCAGGAACGTCGGGCTCACCGTAACAGCCACAGCGGTCAAGGGCGATGGCGTGACCTGCAGGCTACCCAACACTACGGCTGGCGCCACGACCGTGGCCACTGCCCAGGCCGGGACCGGCGTGACCTCTACCCCACTGGCTATGACAAACGGATCCACGCCAGCCGTGACCGCAGTGACAGGAGCCGGTGCGAGATACAGCGTGATGTCCATTGTGGGATCAACGCTGATCACTACAGCCGTGCCAGCAACTGGTGCAACCGTCACACTGCCCAATATCACTCCAGGGGCAACACTTGACACAACAGCCATGCCTACCGCAGGCGTGACCGTCATGCTGCTCTGCACCACAGACGGCGCTACTGTCGTGACCACCCCATCCACAACGACAGGCGTGACGCTGACTGACCCCAGTACGGTAGACGGATCTACACCAGAGACAATGGCAAAGCCCACACCAGGAACGATCGCAATTGAGCCCTGCACCACAGCTGGATCCACCGCCGCCGCGACTGTGTAAACAGCCTCAGGCGTCACCGTGACCGCTCCCAGCGAAACGGAAGGACCGGTACTGGCCACCACAGCCCAGGCCGGATCGGGCGTGGCCGTAGTCGACGTCATTATCAGGGACGGGTCAACTGCCGCCGTCACTGCTGTCAATGCTACCGGCGTAACCGTGAGACTTCCCTGAACTGTTGTCGGATTCACACTGACTACCACTGCTGTGAGCACATCCGGCGTGATCGTAATCCCGCCTTGCACTACAGTCGGAGCAACCGTCACGACCACAGCAGAAAAAACAGACGGTGTCACAGTCAAACTGCCAAGGACCACGGACGGAGCAACACTGGTCACAACTGCATAACCCACAGCCGGTGTAACAGTCACACTATCCTGCACCACAGTCGGAGCGACCGTGACTGCCACCGCTGTGAGAACAGACGGCGTAATCGTGAGGCTTCCGGCTATAGCCGTCGGATCAACACCGACCACGACCGCCGTGAGTACAGCCGGCGTGATCGTCAGGCTTCCCAGCACGACATCCGGTCCAGCAACCACGGTGACAGCAGTCGTGGGAGACGGAGTCACGGCCAAACTTCCTTGAACCGTGGTGGGATTCACGACTGCCGCCACCGTCGTGGCTGGATCAGGCGTAGCCGTCGTCGAGGACAGGTGTATAGTCGGTGCCACGCCGACGACAACCACTGTACTGGCCGTCGGTGTGATGGCCAAACCGCCAAGTACCACCGTCGGGGCTACACTGGTGGTAACTGCATAACTCACCGCCGCGGTAACAGCCACATCGCCCTGGACTACAGAGGGGGCCACCGCCACTGTCACTGCCGTGAGGCTGGTAGGGGTCAGTGTCAGACTCCCCTGCACCGCAGTCGGATCGACACTGACTACGACCGCCGTGACCGGGCCCGGCATTGCCGTGGTCGAACTCTGAACAATCGTGGGTGAAACGGTGACAACTACCCCGGTGAGCACCGCTGGGGAGATCGTGATACTCCCCAGGACCACGGACGGCCCTGTCGAAACCGTCACAGCTGTCACCACTCCCGCCGTGACGACCATCGAATCCTGAACCACAACCGGAGCGACTGTCACAACCACAGCAGAAAGGACAGACGGTGTCACAGTCAGACTTCCAAGAACCACGGACGGATTTACCACCGTAACCACTGCCGTGACAACTGCCGGTGTAACCGTCATCGA
>CAYNKU010000003.1:25329-35850 GCA_964397865.1 uncultured Pirellulales bacterium
GCCGGTGTAACCGTCATCGAATCCTGAACCACGGACGGAGCAACTGCCACAACCACAGCCGTTCCAGCAGATGGCGTGACTGTCATCGAATCCTGAACTACAGACGGAGCAATAGTAACTACCACTGCTGTGAGCGCCGCCGGAGCCAGGGTCAGACTCCCCAAAACCACAGTCGGGGCAACCGACGTAACTACGGCTGTCAGTGCTGCCGGCGTGGCAGTGGTCGACCCGTAATGCACAACCGGAGCGATCGTGGTCGTGACTGCCGTACTAGAAACCGGCGTGACGGAGACAGAGCCATACTCTACACCTGGATCAACTTTCGTGGCCACGGCCGTGGCAGCAGCGGCTGGTTCAACATCAACTCTCGCATCCCCGATCTCGCGGACCTCATCGAGGCACAACATATCGACGTACAGCGTCCCCGACGTGCCGGCGTCCAAGCCTGCCACTGTACCAAAGTACACCCGGTCGACCTGCCGGGTGTCGTTGTTGACATCCGTGACGTGGTCGACCCACGAGCCGTTGACCATCAGCTCGATCTCGCCCCAGTTGCCCAGTTCCGTGTACAGCGACCGACACCACCACAGCTCGACGTGATTCCACCCAGCCAGGAGAGTGAAGTAATCCGTGTAACTGACACTGTCGTCGTCAGCCATGATCCCTGCTCGCACTCGGTACACCGATCCACTGTAATTCACGTTCACTCGGCCCAGGACGTTATCCGAACCGTCCCGCAACTGGAGCAATGTGAACTCGTCTCCGGTCCCCATCATTAGGTTGGCCGGGTTCACATGCACCCGCGTGTACAGGAAATCAAGGTCTCCTAGACTTGTGCGGGATACGTAGCGTGAGGACGTGTCCGTGACCGAGACAGAACCGCCGTAGGTGCCCAGGTAAGCAGCGGCCGATGCTAGACTGACTCCAGATACGGCACTGAAATCATCCACCGTACCAAAATCACTCTCGAACACCCGGTGCGGGCGGGGCCATCCATACTCCTGCCATCCACAGTCAGGACCCCCTGTCGGGCTTGACCCATACTCCTTGTTCCAATCCCATACCGTCTCGGCTGCATCGCCGGCGTTTATGCACGGCGAGCCAACGTTCAGCGTGAAGTTTGTCTCCTCGGCGAAGGACGGGGCCGCTTCAACGGCTGAAGCCTCGTAGCCCAGCGTACCCTGAACGTAGTCTATGTTCCGAGCACTGCCATTCCAATACCACGGGTTAGCCTTACCGTCCCCGTAGCAGTTGTTGTCAAACTCGTACAGCCGGGTATCCGCATTGCTCTGGCAAAGCACCTGGTAGCTGCCCAGTGTACCCTCGAAAACGTTGTTGAACACCCTCTGCTCATTTGTCATCTCTGGCCACGTGCTCTCGAACCACAGTGCATCACCAGGAGTGTCCACAAACGTGCAGTTCGAGATCCGGTTGTTATGACCATCAAACCGGACGGCAGCGTATGAGCCGCCACCACAGCCATCGAACAGGCACCGGTCGACCCGGACGTAGCGGCATCCTGTATAAGTGTACGTGTAGAAAAAGTTCAGCCCCCACCGATTGCTATCCGTGGCTCCTGTAATCCGCGTGTTGTACACTCTCAGGTGCCGCCCGCCCAGGTTACACTGAGCGTAATCATAGTCGCCACCAGGAGCATTATCCTCCAGCGTGCAACCCGTCACAAAAACGCCCACACAGAACTTTATGTCGATGCCCTCGTTGTAATTGTCATGCGCGTTGCAGCGGCGGAGGATCACCCTCCTAGTCTTATTAGTGGTGTCATTGTCCCCAATGTACCACCCCTCACCCTCGTGATAAGCCGATTCGCAGTCCTCAAACAGAATATGATGCGAGTCCTCCCACACATGCACGCCAATGCCAATGTTCTCGTCCTCCTTGCAACCATGAAAATAGCAGTCGCGAAATGTCCAGTACGAACATTTCGCAATATCCACTTGTGCCGTATTGAATCCCCCGTCCAGCTCAAGGTCTTCGAACACAAAGTAGTTTGCAGCGTCGTCACCGGCGTATCGGCCCAGCACTGGCAGAGAGGCCGTGCCACCGTGCTCTATGATCGGCCGGGCTCCTGTTCCATACGCACCAATGTAGATCGGGTAGCGGAACGTGCCCGACGATCCCTGCACCCGGAACCATTCTGAGCCGGCGAGCGGGAATGTCTCTCCTCTTTTGAAAAGAACCTGGTCAGCCGCACCCAGGTTACCGGCTGCCAGTTCATCGGCTACCTTGTCCACTGTCTCCCACGCTAACTCCTCGGTGAGGCCACTGTCAGCGTCATCACCCGTCGTGGCGTCAACGTAGAACGTTCGGCCGGAGACCAACACTCCTGAAATCGTTGAGGCTGCTACAGCAGTGACAACCGACGGCGTGACCGTCATGCTATCCTGAACTACGGACGGGGCCACCGTGGCCGTTACCCCCGTAACTGCTGCTGGAGCGACCGTCACATCAGCAACGACAGTTGGATCTACCCCCGCTGTGACGGCAAAGATAGCCGTTGGAGAGACAGAGAGACTCCCCAGGACTACGGAGGGCCCTGTGCTCGCTGCCACGGCAGACACTGGACTTGGCGTTACGATTACATCTCCCTCCAGTACCGAAGGGGCGACACTGTCCACAACCGCCGTCACTACCCCTGGCGTGACAGTGACTGAACCGTGGACTACAGACGGGGCAACTGAAGCAACTACTGACGTGAGCGCAGCAGGACTTACGGTTAGACTTCCCAGGACCGTGGTGGGCGCAACGCTGGTAACAACTGCCGTGAGCGCCGCAGGGGAGACATAAACATCATCAATGTAAACAATGACTAACTTGGGACGGTACGTGGACGTGGCATGCTCCGAGGAGCACGTGATACACTGCATCGCTCCCGAGCTGCGTTTGCCACGGATACCATAGTTCTCATTCGAGACCCCAAACCAGTCCTCAACGTCCGACGTCGTTAGGGACGCACTTCCCTCAGTGCCCAACCCTCCAGACGGAAGGCTGAGCGTACCCATGGCCGTTGCTACATAATCCGTTCCACTTGTCGCGCAGCCAGCAGCTCCAGCCCAATCCACCTCATCCGCTGCACCGCCGGAGGACTCCTCCGTGTGGTGGTCCCACACCGTCTTGCCGTAGCCAGGATCTGCCGTGCTCCCTTCTACCCATCCGTCATTCGCCGCCAGCAGTTCGTGGAACGGGACCGTCTGGGCCCCCTTGTCCGCCTTTGCATACTGATACAGTGTAGCAGACGAGCAGGTAGCGGACGAGGGAATCGACGAGCAGTCAAAATAGATCAGGGTGACGTAGGTACTGCCGTCCTCAATGAGATTATCATCACCCCCGAAGTGCTTATCTCCATTTGTTGAGAGAAGATACGTATCCTTGTCTGCTCCCTGCTGGTTGAACGTCGGGTCAAATGTGATAGCCCCCTCATGCAACCCATTCAGCTGGTCTACCCGGGCACCAACCAACAGGTAGTACGAGTCCCCATCCTTCCACACCCGCTTCCGCAACCGAACTATATCACGCTGCGGAGCAGCCGGCTCCTCCCCATACTCCTCGGAGAAAGCCACGCTGACTGGCATGAATCCCAACAGCCTGCCCAGGGCATCCCGTATCTCTATCAGGCCATCGTCATCGGTGAAATCTCCATCCGGGTCCTGCAGCACCCCATCCACCACCCACTGGGGAATATCCGACACGTCAAGCTGGAAGACGAAACCAAACCAGGTCTCCATCACCGGGGTCGAGGGGGGATGATTAGCAACAATCCACTCCCTCGCCACCTGATTCAGCGTGACCTCTTCCTTGAGACACAGCCCATCCGCTCGCCACGCCACACTGGCCGATCCACCACCCGGGGTTGTCCACAGATCAGCCCACGTCGCAGTGGTCTGTGCATTGACTGTGACCTCGGCCCCCTCCGGGCCAAGGGTCAGAGCATCTACCTTCTGGCTCAGATTAGCTCGGTCGTAGCTCGGGGGCCCCCCGACATCGTCCCAGGCCCGGGTGGGCCAGTGCAGGTAGCCGACACGCAGAAGGCGAAACTGCAACCAATGTGCCCCCTGCCGGCCGCCAAAACCAACCCAACCATCCGTGGCCTTGTCACCAGGCTGGCCGAGGGCATAATGCCATTCACCATGAACAACACGCCAGCCATCCAGCTGCGCGTTGTCCACACGCACAGGGGACAGATCTACTTCCGCGTCGAATACGTCACTGTCTGGACCACCGGTGGGGAAGTGCAGGACAGTACCTGCGACATGCTCGTAGCGAAACTCGCTTGTCCCATTACGACGCCACGTCTTGGCTGTGCGTGTTCTTCGCTCCGGGGCCTCAACCCAGGCCATCCACTACTCCTGCGTGGGTGTTGCTGGCGGCAACGTCGGCCGCACCGTTGGTGTCGGGGTCCCTTCCGGGATACAGAACAGCACCAACCGATGTCGCGCCAGTCGCCCTACCATGATCAAATGCCCAGTACAATCCACCGTCAGGTGATCTCCGCCTTCTAGGATAACGCCTTGGCCTCCCCCTGCTGCTGCGTATACCTCATCGAACACAAACCACTCCAGCACCGTCACTGTGCCTACTAGAGCAAGAACAATCAAGACGGCCAGGGCCAGGTACCCTACAAACCTGAGCCAGATTTCTCCCTTTGTTCTCTCTTCCACTGGTTCACCTCTCTCTCCAACCTGTCGATGCCATCGGGCACCTGGTCCCACTCCGCTGGGTTGGCGTTCCATCTCACGTCAGCCACAGACGCGTACGCTTCCAGATCAGGAGCCGGAAGCCCCAAGGCTTCCAACAGAGCCACAAATCCCTCGTCGGTGACGATCTCCGCAAGAGACGTCTCCACCACCATCCCACCACGCCGCCGGACCAGGTCTGTGTACACAGCAGCTCGGGCCTCGAACTCCAGCACGCTCCAGTAGCATAACTGGTAGTCGTGCCACGACTCCCATCCCTCCGGGCGGATCAAGACATCAGGATCGTCCGGGGCGAGATGGTACTTCACGCCTTTCTTCGATCGAGCAGGGACATCGTTACGCCGCCACATGCTGAGCGCCACCTCCTGAGCCGGACGGCGGAGGACGATCAGGTCAGGCACCACGCCAAGGTCAAGCAGCGGTCCGAGGAACCCCTTGCCAAAAACGTGGCTGGTCTCCACGTACGTCGAAGTCCCCACTCTCTCCAACAGACTGAGCATCGTCGGCAGCTTCTGTTCTAACCAGAACCGGTACGCTGTGCCCCGATCGGCCTGGACAATGCGCATCACGTCGGCGAAGTCAGGCCAGGGCTCATGGTGTGCCGTAACACCAGGGACTGTGTCCAACATCTCGGCCAGAGATCGGGTACCGCACCGGCTTGGGTTCAGGGAGAAAATTAGGCGCTTGTCTTTCAAGGCAAGACGAGGGGGAACAAACGTCTGTAGCAGTTCGTCCCTTTGGAGAGCCAGGTAGACCTCACGCAGGTCGACCTCCTCAAAGTGACTACACGGACAACCCGTGGCCGCCCATACCCGAAAGCCGACCTCCCTGGCTCTTGTGCAGAAAAACAGGTCATGCCCCTGCACGCTGATCCCGTCCACCCCAATCTCCTCCACGAACGGCACCTGCCGTATAGCTGGATGCTCCAGCACCCGGCGGTGGATGAGCATCATGCCAGTGCCACCCTCAGAGACTTCCACGACCGGGGACCGATCCCCGATCACCACGTCCTGCTTGTTGCCGTCCTCGTCACGGACGACGAAGTTCCATACCACCGGCCGGCCACGGCCTGGCTTCCACAATGGACAGGGAAACATCAGTACGTCGAGGTCCAGTCCCACGTAACTCAGCGGATTCCCGTGGGGAACCACATCATCGTCCACCATCAAGAGCCAGTCAGCATCCGTGTCGAGAAACGCACTCACGACCTTGCAGCGGTTGTTCGTGACTGGCTTGGCTGAACTGAACCCCAAACTGACCTGGTGCTCTGACTGCTGCATCAACCCGATCACAAGATCTATCTGCTCCCGGCGGATCCCACCGTGGGCTGCCAGGATCATGACGTGCACCTTCGCCATCACCGTCTCCCCTCCCTACGATAAACAAATCTCCCCCCAGCACACGCGGCTAGGGGGAGATGAACAGCCACGTGCATCTCAGTTATGTCACACCGACTACGATTCTTGGATCCGCAGCTCACTCAACTGCTCCTGCAAGGCAGCAATCTGCTTCTCCAGTTCTGCGATCTTCTGCTCCGCCGCCGTGACACCAGTGTGCGTGTGATTCGGGTACAGTTCCAGATTCTCAAGGCGATTGTCATCCCGGACGCGATTCTTGTGATGCACGACCTCCGTCGCCTTGAGCGGTCGCCCTAGGTGCTGGGCCATGATCAGGCGATGCTCAAAGACCCTTCCTTCCTTCCGGCACATGCACTGAAGCTCTTCGGGCACGAGAGACCAGCTGACATCAACGTAGCCATCGTATCGCTTCTGGCGACCACCTTCCCAGTTGGGATGCCCTTCTCCCACACGCCCTTTATTAGCGCACTCTCGGGAACAGTACTTGGGCATTCCATATTTCTCACGATTCACCAACCGCTGAAAAGGTTTCCTGCAGTATTCACAAGTATAGGTCCTCTTTTCAAACTGCTGTTCTCGCCCTTTTCCAGCACACCGGCGGCTACAAAAGTGATGCTTATACCTCTCAAGCTGTATGCGCGGCTTGTATATCTCCTTGCCGCACACCTCACAAGCAATCACTGCCCCAGTCCTTTGGGCCGGCCTCTCATGTTTTGAGCCCTCGTACCGGCAGGGATTACTACAGAAGTGATGCTCGTCCCGTTCAATCTGAGATCTTTTCTTGTAGAACTCCTTGCCACAGATCTCGCACTTGACCATTGCCCCCGTTCTCTTGCGTCCCATCGTACAATCCCCCTTCCATTTAAGAATAGGGAGATTATACCATAAAACGGGACATCTGGCCAATATCAACTTTCCTGCAATCTCAGCTCGCAGTCCTGGAGTGTGAGGGTTTGCCCATCACTTACCGTCCGATCACTCGTGAGGTCCCAGTACGTGATGACCTCGCGGTCTGCAACCGTGGTGACGTCGTCTAGGAGCACGGCGTACCGCGCTCCGTCGCCACTGTCAGGGATGCTTCCACCCGACGCCGTCCAGGCGACGTCCTTGATTTGGAGGTCACCACGATCGTTGGTGTCGTCCTCAGTGAGCGTATCGAAGTCAGTGTCGTTCCGGTCCAGCGAGTAACCCCCCGACGTGTAGCCGTTGCCGGCAGCGATCTCGGTCAGATCAGAAAACGTGTCGATGTCCGCTCCTGGGGCCGTGGCTGACGTGATAAGCGCCACGTAGAAGTTCGTGGGCGTCCCAGTTGCCCGAAAGTAACTGTCCAGAATGCTAAACTTCCCCTTATTGGTCCAGCCTGCCATTGTTCTATCTCCTCTCTCTGCTACTCAACAAGCTAGCGTGACGTCGAGTAGTACACATCGTCCTCCTCGCCCTCCTCCTGCCAGTCAAGGATACGAGGTAGTATCATTTCCTGCCATTCCTCCCAGTATTCGGGGACAGCCGCCTCCGAACTGGTTGGTCCCGTGACCTCAAAGAACTTCGGCTGGTTAAACGTCCTCGTGCTGATGTACGACAGCGCCTCAGCCGCGTGCTGTATGCACTCCTGCGTCCGCTCGCTCCAGGACAGAGAGCGCCCAGATTCAGAGTACGTACCGATGCGGACAGAGTCCACCTCGTTCACCCGGGCATAGGCAACTAGCCTGGCAGCCAGCAGATGCATCGTGCCAGTTCTTAAGTAGGTCCAGTCAGAACCGGCAGCCGTCTTTATCCCGGCAAACTGGGTCGTGTCGTCCCAGTCGTCCGCCATCTCCATGACGATAGCCTCGACAAACTCCAGGTTCGGCAATGCACGGATCACCGCATCCGGGAGCGTGTCTGAGTCCACGCCAAGGAGATAGCGGACGGCATCAAAGTCAGCCTCAGCAAGGATGTTAGCCGCCATTCTTCACTCCTGAACAGGGCAGACCCTGCCGTCAGGGCAAGGCCCGCCTACTGGGCCAGAGCCGCTTCGCTCTCCCTTTCACCCTTCGGAGCATCTTCCTCGACCTCTGGACTTGGCCCCGCTGGCTTCGGCCGAGATCTCTTCCTCTTCGCCTTCGGATAGACGCGCTTGATCCTCTGCCTGGCCAGCGCCAGGTTGGCCGCCGGGGTCTGCGCGATCTGCACAGGCTCCGGTTCCTCATCGGACCCGGCATCCCCAGCCACCCAGGCTACACCTCCTGGATGCGCCGGATGCGTCTCTGCAAAACCAACACGTCCCTTCTCGACCGGGACAACGTAGATCAATTCGTCAGACATAACTTGCCTCCTTATCTCCTCTGAGGGCATACACCCTCGTCATTTCTGTAACCTGCACCTTAGCCGTAGCCAGGGCCAGCCTCACTGAGTTTCCCGCCAGCAGTGATCTCACGAACACACGGCCGAACCTGCTGCTCTTCCCCACTGTAAAGGGCCGACTGCGGGTGTCTTCCGTACTTCCTATCACAGCCAACGCGCCACGCTCCAGGAAGATCTCTGGTAAACCGGTCCGTAGACCGTAGCAGCCCTCTAGGAACACGATCAAGCCATCTAGCTGGCGGCCCTCTGCTATCTTATGACCAGACAAGGCCGTCTGCCAACGGTCGCCGTACAGGTAAGGTTGCCCCGGCTTCCCGTGAAGGCGGAAGTATGCCAGCTTCACCTGAGACAGCAATCCGTATGGAAACGTCTCGTGCGTCAGTGGCGGGCAGGTTTTCAGGTACAGACCCCTCTGCTTGACCAGAGACAGTGCATCCGGGCCAGCCGTGAGAAACGTCAGCCACGTGCTGACCCGCCACGCTTTCGCACAGTAGACGAGTATTCCTCTCATTCTTGCTGTCTGGCTTACCGCCTGGCCGTGACATACAGGTAGTCGATGTCCACTGTCTTGCTTGCGTCCGCGTTTGTGTCGATCACTACCACCGGACTGAGAAGCGTGGCCGGTGTGGTCACGCTCGCCGTCAGCGTTTTGACCAAGCTGCCGTCGATGTAGAACTTGGCATCACCGCCACCCGCATCAACCTCGATACGCAGCACCTGGTATGTGTCGGCCGTGGGCGCCACGCCCAGCTCCGCCTCCCGCACCTGCTTCGCCGTCAACGCCACCACTCCCCCATCCCCCAGCCACCACTCCAGCCCGGCCTGCCCATGCAGATCGAACCACAACAGATCCCGCCCCTCCAGCCACGTCGGATCAAACGCTAGAGCATCATAGGGCGGCGAGGTCAACGGTCGCACCCCCGCCGCCCTCTCTGTGCTCTCTGCGAAACTCCGACAACAGTACGCGAAGATCCTCATCCTTAGTTATCATGCACTGACAGACACGTCCAGTCCGTTCCATCCCACAGCAGTGTGATGCAATCATCGGCACCGCCCGTCAGTGTGATGTCCCCACCAAGTTGAGTATTTGCTCCGTCCTTTAGCACAATGTCCTGTGCGTCCTCGTTGCATACGATGAGTATCACCCCGGCCACCGCACCATCCGCGATTGCTGTGCTGGTATCGCTGGTGACACTTCCTCCCGTACTATTAGTGACCGGTTGATAACTGGCTGCTGGAGTCAGCGTGAAACCCGCCCCCAGGTCAACAACCGCACCCTCCTCCAGTCCAAGAAACCCGCCCACCTGCCAGGCAGTGTCAGTTGTGTTCTTTAGCGTCTCGCCATTGGAGCCTACGATCTCGGCCGTGTTGATCGTTGCATCCGATAGATGGATCCCGTAGTCCCATGTATCGCCAGAACTGTGGGTCTTGAGAATGTACGAATTGGTCTCAGTTCCGCTGTTCGCATTCTCAGCGAAGTAGTTCACCGCCTCGGCCATCACGTTGGAGGCCGCCACGTCCAGGATCGAGTAGACCGGATATGCATACGGGATGGTCGAGTGTGTCCCACCACTGCTCTTAGCAGTCACTTTTGCAAACACCCCGTATGCCATAGCATAAGGCCCAGACCCTTCCGTCGCCTTATACGTGGCTTTGGCCTCCACTCCATAGATCGAGCCGGTGTTAGTAGTAGTGCAGACCTGAGTATTCGCAAACAGAGCCTGGAATTGGTCGCTCCCGCCATCTGTGAGATTGTACGACGTATGCCATCCATTGCCTCTATCCAAGGCACTAACATCAGCGATGTCGGCCCAGTTGTCACTGCCGTCGTAAGACCGCATCTGGCCATAGACGTTGATGTTATCGGTGATTGCGTTACCGAAGTATGCACTGCCCGCAACCTCGAACATGTCCTCGACATACAGGTCCTCTCCATCCTGGGTCTGTCCAGGTACTCCGTTGCCTACTCTGAGATTACCAGTCGTCACATCCAAATGGCCAGTGCCTGACTCCAGTGCCACAGTGACCACATCGTTAGTGGTATTTGCGATCGTCTCACCGTTAGACAGCCTGATGTCCGCAGTCCCAGCCGTGATCGGATTCAGATC
>CAYNKU010000004.1:0-24454 GCA_964397865.1 uncultured Pirellulales bacterium
CTTTCGGGTTGTAGCTATAGCTGAATACATATGCCCTTACTCCTGCGGGCTGACCGTCAGCAAGAGGCCCGGAAAGGGCTTCGATTGGACCTACAAGTTCGCTTTTAGCGGTAAAAAGCTCTCCCGTATTGAGATCATAGAACCAGGCATTTTTACCACCAGTTATTTCCACAGTCTTTTCGGGCAGCAGGGCGTTAACTACGATACCCAAAAATAACAAAAAGGAAAACACTGCTATAGTCAGTATTAATTTTGGATTTGCGTTAATCCGCCGCCTAAGTTCCGGTAGTATTACCCTTTTGATCAAATCGCCAAAAATCTGTTTCCAATCAGTATGCATAGCTTCAAATCATCCCGATATCAACGACCTTTTAATATATTGATCATCCAGTCCAAATCAACGTTATTATCTGATGCGTCACTCGGCGCGATTTTCCAGTCTGTAAGTCGAACCGTTCGCGAGTCTTTCCATTTGCGGTATTCGCAATGACCATCCGCAAAAGAAAAATTGCAGCCACCGTTATGTCTTGCTGTTATTGTGTGATTAAGCCTTATGCTCCACGTCGGGTTTTGCTCCAAATCCGCTACCGGCCAGAAAGAGCCATCTATCCATTCAGCCTGGCTGGCGGAATCAATGAAAACCATTTTTTCTGCTGCTCTTTTTATCTCTATAAGCGATCTAAAGGGGTTTAACCCCTCGGAGCCACAGCCGCAGCTATTTCCCTGCATTGTACGGGCTATGCTGTAGCCGCGAAGAAGCTCAGTTCTTTGGGACTTACATCGGTAGAGTCTTGTCGATTGTGTATAACGCCATAAGACACCATCTTTTATTGCTTGTTCGGTTCCGCCAATCAAATTGCCGGGCATCATCTCCTCATCGGCGACCCAGATACTCGAATCTGCGTTAATCTGGCAAGTCTCGGACGAACATAGTTTATCATCGTAGTCCCGGGCATAAAAATCCCATGCCATGGTTAGAGTTCGGAGATTTGTAAAACAGTGCACCCGATAACTTTGTTGCCTGGCGCCGGAAAGGGCCGGTAAAAGAAGCGACATCAACATCGACATTATCGACATTACAACCAGCAGTTCAACAAGCGTGAAGCCTTTGTGGAACTTATGCAGTTTCCGCCAACTCAACCCCATTTTTAAGACCTTTCACTATTGTCGGCTGTGTAATATGATTTATTATAATCCGACTACCTGTGCTTTGTACTAAAATTTTTCAAATTAGAAAGTTTCTCGCTCGATCTGGCCGAGGTAGAATCGACCGTCCTGCTGCATGAAATCGATGATCTTGTCGAACTGCCGATTTATAAAACGTGTGTCGTTTGAAACAACAGCCATCGCTATAACCGCGTAAATTTTATTATCCTGATGGTCCACTTCGGCAATGGAAAGATTAAACCTGCTCTTCAATCGCCCGATCAGGCTCTTGATGATGCTTCTCTTTTGCTTTAACGAGGTGATGCCCTGCAAGTGAAGGTGAGCCTTGAGTACACCGACGATCATAAGGTTGATACTCCAAATATAACCCTTAACAGTTTTTGATCAGCTATAGGTTATTGTAGACTTTCAGCCCCAAATTGCAACTGTCCTGTTTTCTTCATAAAGTCGTCCCATTATGTCTTAATCTCAGCAACTATCTGACGGGTCTGGGGAGATTGATCGCTTTGGGCTTCTTTAAAGGCGGTCAAGTAAGCCTGGTTTTGCTTCTTGAAAAGCTCGTTGCCTGTTATTATTTCTTCCAGAGCCTGCGATTTAGCCCTGGCCCGAGCGAGGAACTGAACCGCTTTTGTGCCGTAAACCCCTCCAATTAAGGCGGAGATGCCTATAGCCAACTCCAGCACACCATCCATCAAGCTCCATACCTCCGGCCGCTGCGTAGATTGCTCAAGGGCCCTGTCAGCAAGTTGAAAATTGGCTTGGTTGAGTAAATCCTCTGCTGAATCTGCCTGAGGCAGTTCCCGAGGTAACCCATAATAATAACTTAATACTCTGCTCTGTCTCTCAGAAAGCCTGCTTAATGCCTGTAATGTTTGAGAACTGTTCTCGTCTCCGGCAAGATCAGCTGCCATAGCAGCTGTCCGCGTGTGAAGCCACGCATTTTTTTTCTGAGATTCACTGGGCGCAAACCGCAGAGACTCACAACCAGACAGCAAAAAACAAATCGGCAATATTGCAATAAGTGTTTTGTTCATCATCCCTCTCTCCTTCAATATTTATAAAACTAACATTTCATATAAATTTTAAAAAAACGGTAAAATCATAAAAAAAGTTGTAACAAATCCAGCCTTTGCAAGTATCTAAATAGAGAAGCTGATTATTTTTAGTAAGCTGGCTCGCACACAAGGGGAATAAATCGGCAGTTGCATTTATTGAGGGGGCAAATATATGGCTAAAGGCAAAAAAGTTCTCACCACAGGAGATGTAGCAAAGATCTGCCATGTTGCACACCGCACCGTTTCCAAGTGGTTCGATAGCGGCCTCTTGAAAGGTTACCGCCTGCCCCAAAGCGGCGATCGGCGGATTCAGATCAACGAGCTGATCAGCTTTATGAAAGAACATGGAATGCCGACGGATCAAGCTGAACAGTGGCTGCAAGAAGCTTCCGATACAAATGAAAGAAGTTGAAATCCATCTCCGACTTCAGGCGCAGTATTTTGTTCGCTAAGACCCGAAACTATTGAGACGGCGAAATATGTTTTTCCACCGTATCCAACCGATATTCCCATGATAAGGCTTTGGCCGAAAGCGATTCCAGTTTTTGCTCGAAGTTCTCATGGCATTGAAGAAGCATGGTTACATCATGTTGCAGTAGATAAAGCTGTCGCTGAAGATTTACCCAGCTTCCAATAATCAGCAGGCCCAAAAAAATTAGTTGAACCAAAACAGAAATATTTATCTGACGATTAAAATACCAGGTCTTTGAATTTTCTCCTGCCATTGACGAAACCCCTGTTTGCTAAAACAGTATGCTACCCGTTTCTTTCGGTCCTGTGACGAACAATTTTCAGATTTGTACATTGATTCTGAAAATCCATCTTTATTCTTTCAATCCAACTTAGAGATCGGTTATCTTTGCGGTAACTGAAAAGATCTCTGCTTTCGGGGCTGCTTGTGACGATATCACCTGTTCGAAAACCAAATGCCAGACAAGGCGTTTGAACATCAAAACTCTCTATTTGCTCGCAGCCAATCTGAGCTTCTCTGCGTAAGGATTCCAAAAGAGCGTCAGAATCATCTATCTCACCGGCATTTGTCAATGAATCATCATAAATGCTGGCAAATTTACTCTTACTGGAAATCTTGCGGTATTTGAATCGAGCCGGATTTTTTATAAGCTGCTCAACAACAGGTGTGACCGAATCGACAGGGCCGTCTGCGACACTCTGACTAAGTCTTTCGTCGCTGACAACTGAAGCCGTCATCCTGAATTTCAGCTCCTCGTCGACTATTGCCAGCCAGGTATTTACATCAAATTGATTGCAGCTTAGCCATATTCCGCATTCATTAGAAAGGTTGGTAAAAGGATAAAGATATTGCCACCAATGAAGCCCGTCATCGTATGATACCTCCAGAAAAAGACCGAGTGATTTCCCCTGCTGGTCAGAAGTCAATGTCGGCCGGAACCGGCGATGTTTATGAATGAAGTTGCTATTTCCAAAGATCTCCGAAAAATCAAAGGCCGGCCCCTGATTATAAGGCGCGCCGCTGTAGTCACCGGCTTCATTCAGACACCATTTGCGATACACATCTTTTACCTGGTAAAAATCGGAATTGGTAGAAGGTGAAAATTTATCGTAATCGTTCGGATCTTCAAGACTGCTGTCCCAGGCCTTGATCAAATCGAAGGTCGCCTCATAAACCTTAAACTCGCCCTGTCCGACATACTTACGCGTTATCGGCCAGAAATTTTTTCTGCTTTCAAATTTGGCTATGGTTGTCTTGGCTATATCGAGCTTATCTTCCTGCTGTTGGTAGTTCAACTCCACCTTCCTGCCTTTACCGGGTTGATAAAAAACAATTGCCTGCTCAGAACTTTCACACCCCAAGCGGGGCACAAACTTAAACCTCAGGCCAATTTGCTCACAACAGCGATAAAGCGCCTCCAATAAATTCAGGCCGGTCACGTCCAAATTGTACACACACCGGCCTCCGGTCAGAGATTCAAGCTGCTCAATACTCGGTATATATAAATGGCCCCTTGGCAGGTATTCGCAAAGCAGATAGTTTATAGCTTCGGCATAACTCCACAGTTTGGTTTCAGCCATATCTCCCCTGAAGAGTGTCAGAGTGTTTCCTTCGTGTTCCTGAAGCTCAACAGCAGCGTTAGGCATACTGTCTTTGTTAAATATGGTTTTCTCGCCCGCAAGGAACAAACTCGATGCGTCTGACCTCGCCGCTCTCCGGCCGTATACTCTGATACGTTCCATCACGGCACTGATGTCCCGTGCAATCACTTCGATCTTTTCGCCGTCAACGCTTATTTTTGTCTTGATGCTCTCTATCTGACCCGAAAATATAGGAAAATTATATCCTCCGGAATCAGGCTGGCAACCGTTGTATACCTGCATTATACGAACGGCCTTTCCAACAGGTACCTTGTCTTCAACCTCTTCGGGCGGTATTGTTTCTGCTTGTTCACAACCCGCCGGGTTATATCGAAGTTTTGCCCAACTGAATTCACCCCATCCGCCGTCTACGACCTCTATCAGTTCAAGATAATTGCACAAGCAGCCTTCCAGCAAAATTGAAGCCCCTGCCGCTGGTATCGAAAGCTGCTGCTGAGCAGGTTGAAAAAAACCGATCCTGTTGGACATAACAAACCTCTTAAATCTTTATCGAGCCTGTGCGCTCACAATACTTACAGCCTCTGGTTTTGTCGTTAAAACATCAATAGTTATTTGCGCTAAAGCCTCATTTTCCGATCCATTCGCATCCTCAGTTCGAATACAGAACAAGTATCTGCCGGCCTCTAAAGGATTACCTTGATAGCGGTAAAATCTCAGACCCCGATACCCGACAGATGCCAGAGGATTTTCGTAGTCAACCTGTCCATTACCACCATCACCATAAATCTTGAACCGCACAGGTTTTGATTTCTGTGACACAGGGCAATAATACCATTCAAGAACCACCCTGTTGCCATCCTTTTGCAGGGCTCTGAGGTCCACAATACTATTTGGCTGGCCGCATGACAGTTGCCCCTGGCTGTCTATAACAATTTTTGCTGCGGCACTTAAAGTATCTTCAGCATCACCACAGCAGTTCAGTTTCCTGAGCAGATAATAATACGATGCCCCGGCTTGATGTGAGCAACAGCCGTGGTTGATTTCACGGGCGTCCGGGTTGGCTGTTGCAAGAATTCTGTAAAAATCCATCTCCTTCATACTCTGGCCCCGATACAATACACAGCAGCCGCTTATGCGCTGCCAGAACCAGCCCATCGCCAGAACCGTTCCCAGCTTAAACGTATTCGAACTCATGCCGGAGAACAAAGCATCTCTTAAAAAGATTATCTCCATCAGCTTGGCATCCTTGTAATATTGGACTCTTCATCGGTCGGTGTCTGTGTAAGTATTACAGTTTCCCCATCATCATCGTAATAGGTTACTGCCCCGGTGATCTTATTTTGCACAGCCTTGTTGATAAGGACCTTGGCGGCTTTGCTGAAAATCAAACTGCCCGCAAACCTGTTCTCTATCGAAAAACCGGCAAGTACCGCATTAACCGTTTCGCCGTCGATAACCGCCCCCGCCAGCACTACCGAATAATCGTGCCCCTTGGCATAAAATGCATCCGAGCTTAAGTCTATCTTGCAGTTGTGAACACCGGTCAAACCGTCAAAATCTTCGGTATCGGTAACCCCTGCGGTACTTTCGCCGGTACCATCATCCTTAAAGACTTTGATAGTCCCGTTAGTTGCTCGTGTAATACTTGCTCCTGCTTTATCATTCGTACCCCAGCAGAAATAAATTGTCGAATCTTCCGCATAATCGCCTAAATATTTCATCTCGCCAAACCCTTTAAAAATAGACTGCCGTCAGCCAATCCGCTGTCGATTTTCGACCTCATCGCAATTGTTTCAAAAGTCCACGTGTCGCCGGTAGTTGTTTCGTTATGCCCGTTTATGGTATCTACCCGCCATTGATAGATAATCCCTCTGTCTAATCCGCCCGGATTGTAGCTTGTCTCTGCAGAACCTGTATCCTGAACAGGATCGCCCCATCCTTCGCCCTGCTTACGCAGGTAAAGCTTTGTTTTTGTAATATTGCCCCCGGAAGGAAGCGTCCAGCCCAGCGTCTTATCAACCGCGATATTCTTGGCATTATTCGCCGGATCGGGCGTTGTGGCTTTGCTTGCAGCTACGGTCTGGACAATAAGCTTGTCTATTACCGCATTGTCATTCTCCATCCCGGCGCTGCTGTTCTGAATAACGATATCCTGGTTGCTTGTCGAACCGGCCGTAAGCGTGGTCGACATAAGCTGACCGTTGGTTATCTCGTTATTAGCAATTACCCAGTTGCTGCCGCCAGTCCCCTTTAGGTAAAAAATGAGGATGTATCCGTCAATTTCAGTATGGCTGTCAAAACGAACCCAGAGCTTATACTTTTCTCCGCTTAGCAAAAGGTTAGTGGTACGGTGACAGCCCCCATAGTAGTAGTTATCATCGAACCGCAGCAAATCGGCAACCATAGACCAGCATTCATTGCTAAGGTCCCAATTGCTGGAATTAAAAGGTTCATAGATGTTTATTATATTAGCCATAATTACTCAAAAGTTTTCTCGTGCGGTTTATGTTTCCTCGGTCCATGTGCCGTTCTTAGCTATCGTTGCCCAGTTGCCATAGGAGTCTGACACAAGTGTAATAGAGCTGCCTATTGCTGATGCCGATTTGTATTTGCCGTAACCCTGCCCGCTGTCATCGTTAATTGTCGCCGAACCCGGCTCTATGCGAAGCTCCCGGGCCGCCTGAACAGCGAACGTAAACAATACTCCTTCCAAAGACTGCGAAGGCAGAGTAAGTGTTATTGTACCTGTCGCACCAAGATTGCTGTGAACACTGCCTGATTCAGCCGCTGTAAGAGTATCGTCAGCGTCATGCTCTTCAATAATTTGTTCTATGCCGCCCGCAGCGTACGGAACTGTTAAATTGTTGCCGCTGCGACAATCACTTATCGAGGAAATATCGCCATCGCAGGTCGTTACAATAGCAAGTCGGACATGCGCTTCTGTAGCCATCGCCGGAAAAGCACTGTATTGGTTTGTTACAAGACTGCCCGCCGAGTCAAGGTAGATGTAAATATTATCCTTGTCATCCGCTAAGCTGTTCCCTGTGGACCCCTCGTACTCTACCAGTTGCGTACCCAGCCAGAATTTGCCGCTCTTTACGCCGATATTCAGGCCGCCCTCGTCATAAACCCGTAAATCATTCGCCCGCTTTGTCGCCAGCAAAAGACGATAAAGCAGCTTTCTGAATTGAAGATAATAAGGCGCCAGCCCCGTAGGTATGAACTCAACCCCCGTTTCGGTATCAGATTGTATGTTTAATAATTCGTTGTCGGATGGATATACTTCTGCCATAACAAATCCCCTTGAAAAAAATCAAAAGATATTAAAAACCAATTCGTTTTGCTCTGCGTCGAACGAAGAGATGCCGATCCCTGCCGCGGGTTTCGGAGGAGCTGTCAATATTATTTCAGCACTTTCGCTTGCGAGACTCTCATTTCCTTTTGCGTCTATAGTTTTAACGCCGAACTTATAAACACCGCTTTGCAAAGGCCCGCTGACCCACTCAAAAACATCGGCATCTCCCCCCAATTGCCCCATGCCGAAGCTGCCCTTACCGAACCCCATCATTGCTGCTGAATCAAAACCAAAATCACTTTTGCCGAATCTGCTTTGACCGAAACCCGCTTTATCCTGCCACGCCGGCCAAAGACGTATAGGCCGCTCGTTAACGGCATTCGAGTAATTTATTTCACCGCTGCCGTTATTAGAGTATATTTGACAACTGGAGTCCGGAGGCAGATATTGACTTCTCAAAAGTTTTATTATTATCCGCCCGAATCGATAAACGGAGTCATCGAGTTCGCCGCTGAAGTCAACAAATGCCTCCCCAGCCCCTACGGCAAACACCTCTATTGTAACCGCCGATTCTCCAAAACCGGGTGTCTGTACCAGAATTTCTCGCTGCTGGCAATCAATCGTCGTTCCCGCATATTGCCCGTTAACATAGACCTGGTGAAACTTATCGTTCCAGACCGACCGCCACTTTACAACCGCAACTCTTGGACTTGCTGCAAAGCTGCCGTCGCTGCGTATCCCGGCAGGCAGTTCGAATGCCCTTACCCATTCTATCCCCTCACTGATAAGTGCCATCCGCCTAAATCCCTAACTGCTTATAGATGATTTCATAATCACACCAGACACCACTTCCGCCCGAACGCTTTTGACCGACCTTGAAGGAATCCATCCTTAGATTATCCAGTAACAATCCGCTTTTTACTGCCAAGGTATGTGTATTACCGTCCATAAAGGCAGAGATTTCCCCGATTTGCTCTTCCATCTCAACATCACTCTTGGCCCGAAGAACCCCTTTTTGTTTTACAACCCGCCCGCGTCCGCCAAGGTCTATGCTCAGCACACCGTCCAGGTACGATACTTTCCTCTCTATCTGGCCGCGCTGCCAACTGCCCAAATCTATCTCGAGCCCTTGCGAATCAAACAAAATATTTCCGTCAAGAGTGACACTCATCTTCTTTTCCTTTTGCTGTTAGTCCCGCTTCAATCTTAAAGAAGAACCGGTTTTGACAACTTCAACCGCCGCTGCATCCGCCCCAAGACCGACACGACACCTCTGACGGGCCTTTTCAAAAAGACGCTGATAGTAAAGACTCTTTCTCCAAAAACTGTCGTCTTCGTTGCGATTGGCTAACATCGCGTAAACCGTCGAAATAACCGCAAATACCGAAGCCTGCTTCAGTGTCGTATTGTCAACGATATCGTCGGCACTATATTGACTCTCAGGATTCCCCGGCCTAACGCCGAAATATTCAGTCAACTGAAATCCGACCTCGTCAGCCTGCGGCAGAAACGTACTTATTCGATAACTAATCTCGCTCGCAGACCCCGGCGCAATCGCCTCAGAATCCGAATCCGCCCTGACTACCGAAACCGTAAGCTCTGTTGCTGAATTTACCGATACTATCTCCAAAGCGGTATCTAACGAACCATCTGCCGATCTTACATATATCACCTGTCCGGCCGCCACCGAAGCGTTCGTAAAATCAGCGCCACTTGAGGTAAAAGTGGTTCCGCTGATAACCCCATCTGTCCCCGAAGCAAGAACTTGATTAGGAATATGCAGTTCCCCGAAAAGCACCGGCTCATACTTTAGAATGTCAACATCGCTTGAAAAAACAACCATCACCTAGCCTCCTTTTTTGCAGTATTGGCGGCTTTGGTGCCCAAAGACCGCTTATCGCTTCGGGCACCGCCGCCATGAACACCGAAATCGGTGCCCCCATTCGGCTTATCGCTGTTAACTCGTGCTCAAATCACGAATAAGCCCGTGCGCCGCTTCATTCTTGAGCTCCAAAGTATACTCTCCGATCAGTTCGCCGCATTCGTAGTCACCCGCGCTGGCGAGAGGTTTGAAATAAAAACTCCGGCCGGCCAAAGGCAGAACATTTACGCGCGATGAATCCAGCAACAAAGCGGCATCGTGAGGCATCCATCTTGTGGCAACAATTCTGCAAACACCGAAGTCGCTTTCATATATACTGACCATATTTGTGAAGGTAGTATCGTTCGCACCGTAAGTGCGACTGTCCGCGGAAAAGGCGTTTATCTTACGCTTCTGAAAACCTCCCACAACGATCAGATCCACGTTGCCGTTACTGTTTTCCCACACTTGACGCAGAACATAGTTGATCTTGGTCTCGTCAAGACCCGTCCCTGATGGAAAACCGCTGTCCCCGGTGTGGAAAACATTCGTAGACAAATGCTGAATTGCCCCTTTCATCGACCGGCGTACTGTGCCGCTGCCCTGCGGATTACTTGCAACCTGACCGCCGTTTATGACCGTATTTTCCAGGTCCCGCAGAAGTTCTCTAAGACGCTCCTGCTTCTGATAATCCATCTCGTCCGACAATCCGAGCTGATTAGCAGCCATATCGGTCCCTGAAACCTCCACCGAGGCCGTAAATATCTGCGTGTAGTTGCCGACCCTGCTGCGATTACTGAACCTGGCCGTAGGCTTGTCAGAACCTTCCTGTGCGGCATTTCCCAGAATATTAATAACCTTATTGTCCGCGAGGTCCTCGGGTGTAGTGCCGGCATAACCGCGTACCACTGTAAGCGTATTGCTGTCGATCCCGGTTACGAGCATCAGTTCTTCCGAGCCTTCAACCTGAATCTGGTCACCTACCCTGAATCTGCTGCCGTTATCGACTACGAAATCCGTATCAGCCGCCGGGTCGGTATAAGTACTGTCGTTGATAGCGTCCTTATTGGGCAAAAGCTCATCTTCGAGCCATTCGTGATGAGTACTTCGAGCCTCTCTCATCGGATCACCAAGTGCGTCCAGCAAGGGTGTCTCATAAGGCGACACTATCCCGATCAGATCCGATACGTCCTCGGCGAGTTCCGGCAAAGTGGTACCTGCCGAATAAGTTGCTTTTCCTGTAAAAGCCATAGTGATTTCTCCTTTTGTCAAAAATCCCGCGGATGCGGAATTCTCCATTTACCTGAATTTCTTTTAGACAAATTTTCTTCGCAGTTTAAGATACTCCTGCAAATCCGTGCGACTGCCGCTCTCTGCCGCTCTCCTGGCCGCCCGCTCCAGGGTCGTCTGGTTCCCTGCGACACGCTCTTTGGCAGGTGCTGTTTTACCTGCCGCCGCAACCGACTCGCCCGAGCTAAACAAATGATGCTTCTCCTTTTTTAATTCCTCGATTACAACGTCAAGATCAGCTTTATCCGAATCACAAATCTTAGCTTTGGCAATCAGCACCGCTGTCTCCAGATCGATACTTCCCGCTGCCGCCAATTTCTGTATCAGCTCCCGTTCAACCTTGACATTGCTTAGCTCATCAGTGATTCTCTTGGAATTCGATTTTTCCTCTTCAAGCTGCCCAGCCAGAATCTCAACTTGTTTCTCGGCCATCTGCGCTCTCTTGCGGTAACGGATCGATTCTGCCACAGGAACCAGTTTTGAGCTCTCCTGCTGTTCGGCAGTTATTTGTGAAACACCCTGTTCTTGAAGTTCAACCTGATCCATTGCTACTCCGCCTCCTTCCTGCTGCTGCGGCCTATTTCATAACCTCAACCTCAAAGGAAGCTGCTTTTTCATATTGACAACTCCGCCCCCCAAGGTTACCAAGCCGCTGCTAATAACCTAATTCTTTGAGCACCTGCTCATCGGATACGCCCAGTTCTTTCTTGATCTGGGCCTCTTTCAGTTTTTCCATCAAGTTTTCCGGCAGAGGACTGGGAAAAATAATATCAAGTTCTCTGTCCGCCGGACTTGTTTTATAAACATTCGCTTTATCCAATATCTCAAGGACCATACCACAGACTTTTTTCAGCCCTTCCCCATAAGTAAACCGTTTCCGCTCGGTTTTCGAGAGCATCCCCATCATGGTCAGCTTCAGCGCCACCGCGCTGGTTAACGTGCCAATCCTGTTCTTTAAAATACCGGCTGCAATCGCCGTCACCCCGCTGGTCTTATCCATCGCCTCCCTGATCTCTGCGATATGCAGATCCTCACTCGGGGCGGCGGCGTCTCCGCCAAACTCTTCGATCGAAGCCGCCGGGTTATCGGTGTACCACATCCTGCCGGGAGATACCGGTTTATCTTCGAAGCCCTCAACCCCTTTACCGAGATACATCTTGAAAGACTGAAAAGTAATCCTGTTGGCCCTGTCACTCAAACGCGTGTTAAGCTCATCCTGCATAGGTATCAGCGATTCAACGTCCCCGAATCCCTCGTAATAAAACGGCTGAGCCATATTCTGAATGTGTACCACCGGCAGGAATCCCCACGGCATTTCCCCCTCAGCCACAAGCTGCTTGTCCTCATATCTCTGCCAGTGCGAAGGCGAAATAATCTCCGTTACCGCAACGACACTCCGATTATCGCAGTGTCTTTTATTTGAAAGAAGATTGGCAAGAAAAGTGGTTTTTTTACTTATAGAGTTTCTCTTCTGATGGAAATGCTGAACATAATATCTGATTCTTTTGTAATCGTTTTCTTCCAGAACAGGCAGCGCCCTCGGTGCTTCAATAAGTTCTATGACGATTGTTTGTGCGATGTGCAGAACATCTTCGAGTGAAAGCTCCTGTGAGTGAGAGTGTGTGAGGTTTTTAAGAATTTCCTCGCCAGGCCTGACGATACAATCGACAAAACCATAAACACTGCCGAGCACTGCCATATCCTGAAAAAATCCGATACCGCCGTTAGTCAAAAAGAGTGCCTTTATTATGGACTCAATTTCTGCACGCTTTTGCGCCTCTGGCGATTTGGACACAAACCTTATGGGTTTACCGAAAAGAAAATCAACCGCCGCGTTTATTCGCCAGGCGATGTCATTTTCTATAACTACTTCTTTCCTTTGAACGCCTTTTAGAGCCTTTAAACTGCCTACCCCGCTGCCCAAACTATGCGTAACACCTGTTATTCTCGAAGGCAGCCCCCATTCCTGTGCCTGCATATAATAGCGCCCTGATTCGCTGGCCCTTCTGTCAAAAACACCCCGAAGATCATACATCTGGTTCGCGTAATATTCCCAGAACCCTGTAAAGTGCTTATTAATCTCGATGGATCGCTCATCCACCAGCCAGTCCACGAACTCCTCCTCGAGCTGTTCGTCTTGAAAGATAGCAAGGTCAAATCCCATTCTGTCTCCCCTAAGAACAAGTTATATTCCCATCTACAATGGGGCTTGCCTGCTCCGGGGAGCGGAAAAAACACCTTTTATGCGCCCAACGATTCTGACGTAAAACTCCGCAGCACAACGAGTAAAAATTTTTTCAAAAATCCCCAGACACCCCTTTTGCCTATGAGCCGCTCTGGTTGAAATTTTGTGCTTTTTAAAAAAAGATCGCTCCCTACTAATGGCAACTGAAGCATTAGGTAATTCCACTATATAAGATATCAAGTTAAACTGAACTTCGGATTTCCGTGAATTCTGACGCAAAAAGGCAAAAAAAGTTGGACAGAAATACTTTTACCGTTTACTATGGATTTTTGAATGCCGGTATGACGGCATCGCTTTTTAAGGTTAAAGGAGATCAGTATGAATATTTATGTGGGTAATTTGTCTTTCGGCGTCACCGAGGACGAATTGAAACAGGCTTTTGGAGCCTTCGGTACTGTCGAAAGTGCCCGTATCATTACCGATAAATTCAGCGGTAAGTCAAAAGGGTTCGGCTTTGTTGAGATGCCTTCAAAGCAAGAAGCCCAGGCCGCTATCGAAGGATTAAACGGCACAGACTTAGGTGGGCGAGAAATAAACGTAAATGAAGCTCGTCCTCGAACTGAAGGCCGCGGGCGGACAGGACGAGGCGGAGGTGGCAGAGGCCCTCGGAGAGAACGCTATTAAAAAGTAATCTGAATACAAAGAAAAAAGCAGGCCGAGCCGCCGACAGGTGGTTCGGCCCTTCGTTTCTTTTTATAATCAACTGCCTTGTTTCAGAAACAGATAATACAGCCGCCCCTCCTGGTAAATATGTCCAGCCAGTTTCCCTGCTATCTCTCCCTGACCCATGTAAACATCACATCGCCCCGGAGCCCGGATCGCTCCGCCGGTATCCTGATCAAGAGCAAAACCACTGTAATATCGGCTGCTTACCGTGCTGCCCGTTACTGCCGGCAGTTTAGTCGATAAAAAAGTCAAACAACCACGCGGAAAAATCGACTTATCCGTTGCGATTGTTCTCATAGTTGTCACCAACTCGTTAAGACTGCCGCGAGGTTCGCCGGCCTGTTCCCGGAAAAATACATATCGAGGATTGCGGTTCACATATCTGGCCACATCTCCCGGGTTCGCCTTGAAATAGGCGATCATCGCGGAAAGACTCAACTGATCCCTCGATATCTTGCCTTCCCTGACCATCTCCTGAGAAATACTGCGATACTCGTGACCGTTATTCGCCGCATAACCTGCGGTGACGAGACTGTCATCCGGCAGTCTTATCTTCGCCGACCCCTGCACCGATGCGATATAGGCCTCAAAAGCATCTTCCAGCCAAAAAAGCTCCTTGCCTCGCAGCATACCTGAGTTCTCAATGACCGCCCGCACCGGGTATTGACCGATCTGGCCATCCGGACCGCGCCTGCCTATAATCTCGCCATTGCTATCTTTCACAAGGTCTTCAGGCTGTCGATACAGCGGATATCGAAAGCGACCGCTCCTTACTTTGGAACCATCAAAAATGGGCGTATAATAACCCGTGAACAAAACCGTCCCCTCATTATCACAGCCGACAGACATATAAACATCGAACTCTTCACGGATCGAATCGTTTAATTGCCTGCCTCTCAAGCCCGAGTCCAGCATCTCCATAAACCTCTTCAGGCTCGCAACCGCCTGCTCATGGGTAATATCATTTATTGGAAAAAACTGCTTACTTGAGGGCTTACTGAGGTAATTTAAGCTTTTAGCTGTCGCCTCCCGAAGGCCGGTCAACTCCAGAGACGCCATCGTAAAATCAGGTATTTCAAGCGGATCTGTAACCTTTCTTAACGCGTTTTGCCCCAGCCCAAGGGGTTGATCATATCGCTTAACTTTCTCCGGCCTGGCCCGGCAGCCTGCGATAATTGCGATTGTCAACAGTAACACCGAAAGAGCAACTTTACTTTTCATTTAACACTCCAAGAAATATCTATTCATTTTTCCATAACGATACCGACAGAACCAAAAGACTACATTATAAAAAGCTCAGGCAATAATTGTAGTTAATAATCCTTTCCAAAAACCTTAACAGAAGACTGTTTTTATGCGTTCCTACCCTTTTATTCAGGTATTTGACTGTAAAAACTTGAAAAAATTTCCCATTTAGCAACTTCGCCCTGATATTCATAAACCCGCTGCCAAAAATAAAACATTGACTTAACAAGGATTTTTTGTTGAAATACCACCTTAAAGTTTACTGAAAAAAGAAGCTATTGATACTTTGAGCCCAAGAAAGGACGAAATTATGAAAATTTACCGCAAAACTCTCACCTGGCTTATATTCTCGGCCTTGATCTGCGGATATACTATCGCAGCCGATCCCAATACCCCCGCCGCCGAACCTAATACCCCCCCTCATCCCGTTGATAGCCCGGACCCTAACACAGTCCTTGTAACTGTTAACGCTGTAGAAATCACCCAGGGACAGGTAACAGAAAAAATCAAGCCACAACTTGATAGAATGTCCGCTGAAGCACCCGCCAACATTGTCGAAAGCATCAAGGCTCAGCTTCAACAGCAGGCCTTAGAACAAATTATCATAGAAATGCTGCTGGATAAGAAAGTAAAAGAGCAAAATATAGTCATAACCGAAGAAGAGGCAACCAACCAAATAACAGAAATGGCCTCCCAACAGCAGCCCCCCTTATCGCTGGATGACCTCAAGGCCTTAATGGAAGCCTCCGGCCAGAATTTCGAAACTGTCAAAAAGCAGGTCCAAAAAAGTATGGCTTACCAGAAACTCATAGACAATGGTCTTGAAGACCTTCCCGACGTCAATGAAGCATATGCCAAAGACTATTATGACAATAATCCCGAACAGTTTCATTCCCCCGAACAAGTCCGGGCCAGCCATATACTCATAGAATTCAACAATACCGACCCCAATCTCGAACCAAATGAGGTAAAAGCAAGGGCTTTGGAAAAAGCCAGGCAGGTACAGGAGAAACTGCAGGCCGGTGGAGATTTCGCTCTCTTGGCAAAGGAATACTCAAGCTGTCCCTCGGGAGCAAATGGCGGTGATCTGAACTACTTCACAAGAGGTCGAATGGTCCCTGCCTTCGAAGAAGCCGCGTTCGCACTACAAATCGGCCAAACCAGCGATATCGTGGAAACCTCCTTCGGCATGCATATCATAAAACTCACAGACCGTAAACCCGAAGCCCAAATGTCGTTTGACGAGGTTAAGGAAAGGCTGATTTTATCGCTCAAACAGAGAAGACAAGCCGAGTTTGCCGAACAATACGTACAAGAACTTAAGCAAAAAGCCCAGATCGTCTATGCGACACCCGAACAACCCGATACAACGGCACCTGAACAGCAAAAGGAGGAGAAAGAAGCTTCGACCGAATAATCTCTTTCAAGACAGGATACTTAGAGCAGGAAATTTATAAAGGCCGGATTGTGGACTTTATAAATTTCCTGTTTTTTATCGGCCCTGAATCAGTTTCTCCATTCGACCGATGAGCTCATCACCCAGATTCGCTTTAGCCGCCATGTGCGCCTTAATTTCCGCAACAAAACTGTTTTCTTCGAACCTGCCCCTGACCGCCTCAAAATCGGCGTGCTTTATTTCCTCTTGCCCGTCAATTCCATATCCGGTCTGAGCGGTCGCGGAAAACTCTTTCCTCGCATCGTCATACAATAAATGATCGAGTTCTGTTACTGCCGATTTCCATTTTTTGACGATCTCAATGATATCTTCCGCGGTCATATCCTCGACGGCCTTGCCGAATTGTTCTTCGATAA
The DNA here is from genome assembly GCA_964397865.1 of uncultured Pirellulales bacterium. GTDB lineage: Bacteria > Planctomycetota > Phycisphaerae > Sedimentisphaerales > Anaerobacaceae > CAYNKU01. Next base: position 16,710 of record CAYNKU010000004.1, read on the forward strand.
CACCAGCCGCCCATGCCCACTCGTATGTCCGATAAGTTTCATGCATCGATTTGAAAGTTTCTTGCACTCCTTCAAGTGTACTTATGGAATTATTTTCAATATCATCGAGCAAGTTTTCTACGATTGTTTCCGGGGCGAATAGCCCCGCCAGGTCTACCCACTGACCCCTGCCTGTACCGCTTTCGGGCAACAGGGCCGCTCTGAGTTCACCGACATTTTTAAATTCTTGACCTTCCAGCCGCTTGATAAGACAGTTACCAAGAAACTTGGTGATCGCCAGGTGATAAAGCTTTATCCCTTTAGACAAAGAGCTGTTTTTGATCTTCACGCTGTGGTATGTAAAATAATCCGACGTCTTTCCGGAGGTTTTCTTAAGGTCCTCCAATAACTTACAGCCGTTAAGCATCTTCTGAACCGTATAGGGGCTCAAAAGTTTGAAGTTTATAAAATCAAGATTCTGATCTCCGCTTCGTTTATCCCGCTTGGGCCATTTCCGGGCGTCACGAATGGTGCCGACGCTTCGCAGATTAACCCCCGGCACAAGAATACTCTCATCCTCATGTTCGATTAGGTACGAGAAAGGCAGATTCGAAGTGTCGGAGTTCCTGTAATGCCTGCCCATCACCACTGTAAAAGCGCCGACTTTTGCCGGCCAGAGTATATAAGAATCGCTTGTGGTTTTAGAACCCCTCTCCACCACCCCCTGGTGAACAGGCCCCAATTTATACATGTGATTGCTCTGGTTGGAACCGCTGCCGGCATTTAAGAACGAAAATAAACCTGAGATCAAAAGCGTCGATTTGTGGTGAGTCACGGTATAAGGCCCGGCAAATATCGAGCAGGCCTCGCCGTGAAAACCACCGCAATTCGCGAAAAATACCGAATTCTCCGCCGAATACTGCTTCGCAAGTTCGCTGCTCTGGCCGACGAAGCATTTGTTTATTATTGTCCCGTTGGTAACCTTAGAGCCGCCGCAGCAGATAAAATCTTCCGCGATTACCCCGGGTCCGATATAAACACTCTGCTCCTGGCTGCTGTTTATCGAGCCGTTCTCCAGGCGATCGATACCCTCGATCGTGCAATTTGCGCCTACTTTGACATTTTTTATCGTTCGACAGTTTATCAGCCGCGAGCCTTTACCTATCAACCCGACAGACGATCTGACCGAGTCGCAATATTCGCTTATCATCCCCTTCAGCTTCTTAACCACCTCCGACCGGTGACGATAAAAAACCATAAGATAAGCCAGATGCGAGGAAAGATGGTCATAGATCGGCACCTCCCTGCCGCCTGCCTCGTTTACAACCGCAGCCTCCACCCCGTTTCCGAAACAACTCGCCCCATCGACAACAAGCAGATCAATATTGTCTATTACCGCTTCATCTTCGATTACATAGTTCGCGATATAATTCGTAACCTGGTTTATAAAGACGTTATCACCGATAGTACAATTGTGAATCCTTGCGTTACTAATGCCGGCTGATTTCTCTACGCCCCCCGCAAAGGACACCTTCTTCTCGAAAACACCCAAACGCACCTGCCCACTGAAATACGTTGATCTCACCTTTTCACAGTCAAAGCCCTCAGCCACCCGGACATTCGACCAGTCGTCACAACCACAGCCCTGACCTGTCATATGATCTCTTTCCTCAGGACGCAACTGACGAAATTCTGGTGACATCTTCTTTCTCCTGCAGCCGGCGACAAAATAAGCCGCACTAACGCAAAGACATCTCTTAAACGTACTTATAAGCTCTTAATGCCTTATCGACAAACTAAACCTCCATATTCAGTAGCTAATTTACTCAACCGAACCTTTGCCCATAGTCCTATAAATACCCCATTTTTTTATAAGATGCTGTGGGATTAAAGAAAAAATCAAAATGTGCTTTTCCCCCGAACTCTGCCTGACTGCGGCCCTCGAGTGCGTATGGCTTTTTAACGGGTATTTACTGACTTCATTTCGGCTGATTCTGTTATCAGCCCTTCCAGATCCTCGACCGTATTCTCCATATTCAACTGGTTCATAAACCGCTCCGCGGCCCAGAGACGCTGCTTGGCCAGTTTGCGTACCGACTCGAATCGAAAACTCTCCTTAAGACGGGCCTGCCAATACTGATAATCTATTTTCCTCTTCCAGTTCTGGACAATATCAGATACGCCTTTGCCGTCTATAATCTGTTGCCTGAAATCGTTAAATATCCCAACAGCCCCCATATCATCCAGATTACGGGCATCCGAAAGTATCATCGCCTCCGGCATTCGGGTGAAATGATCCGCACACTCCGTAATAATCAGACTGATTTTTCTTATCCTTGCCTGATTTATAAAAGCACCGAGCACCTCTTCGACTATCTGGGTTGATAATTCCAACAGGTCCTCGTCGTCAAGGTCCGAAAATCTTGTTTTATTTCGATAATCCCCGCCGCCGGAGTTTTGAGACAGACCGGCATCACTAAAATATGCCGCCGCCGTCAGGCAAAATTGATCCACCCCAAAAACCGCTTCCGAAATTTCCGGAATCCGGCAGATATGCTCTATGCTTCGCTGTAGTCTCTGCGCGCGATCCCAGAGAGAATTGTCGATATTGCCGGCGGGAGTTCGTATTTGTAAGATTTTTTTTGCTAAACTCCTGACTATATCCAGCTCAGACATAAATCCCCAACCCTTAAAAAAGTGACGCCCGAACCTTATAGCAGATTAGAGCGATTTAGTCAAGCTTTTTTTGCTCTTATATCCCCTTCGCGCGGGAAAAAATATTTCTGTTAATGTGTCCGAAATTTTACCAAAAATTTACAGGAAACTGTTGGCAGACGCCGATGTGTTATGTATAAAATAATCAGCCCTCTAAGGGACCTAATCTTGTCTACTCGGACCATTACCTTGAGGGTTGGCATGTGTTCAAGGATGAGACTATGTCTAATCAGCCACGGATAGTAAAAGTGCTTGCGGCATTGCTTGTTTCAATGACCGTCGGTGCAGTTATCTTGATGGCACTCGGTAACAACGCCCCCTCCGCAGGGCCTTTCTGTCTTTCCAGCTATTACCGCCTTGGCTCTATCGAAGAAGCTATTCGCTCCACCGCCACTCAGTATCCCGCCAGATGGAACTGCATCGAGGTCTATTATAGCGGCACAAAATCCGGCAATCTTGAACAATTAGCTCCGCTCAATGGTCTGGCAAATTCCGACGACCTCAACTGCCATTTTGTTATCTGCAACGGACTGGGCGGCGGAGACGGCCAGATTCAGCCTACCGAAAAATGGCAGCAGCAATGGTCGGCTATCCCCGGCCGAAGCTGGTACGGAAGCGGACAGACAATACGAATCTGCCTCATAGCGGATGGCTCAACGGCCCAACCAACCGATTTCCAGAAAAAAAGAGCCGACAGCCTCGTTCAGGCGCTGCACAGAAAATTCGAAATCACCCCCCAAACTATCTATTATCCGAGCAACTGGCAGTAACATAAAAACACCAAAAAACTTTCCACAAAAGATTTGTGCTTGTTCCCCTCCGTTAGCGTTCCTGATTTCAACTTTATTATCGGCGGTATAAAAAACGGCCGCGGATAAATCACTCCACAGCCGTTGAAACAGGTTTTGCCTGACAGTTCTTTGAATTATTATGAATTATTATCGCCTGAAACCCCGCATCGGCTTTTCTTCCCAGAACCAGCGATCCATATCCCCATAGTCGCTCCTGCGCTGAGGCCTGCCTGAATCACGATACCGCCCGCGACCCATACCTCGTTGTCGAAACTGGCCCTGGCCCCATCCGCCAATAGCCGGACCTTTTTGCCTTGAGAAGCCCTGGAACCGCTCGGCGCGCCTTCGGTGTCCCCAGGCCCCGGCGCCAAAGCGCCTTCTGCCGCCGCCAAAACCCTGCCATCGCATATCAGCCCTGCGGCGCCTCATACCCTTGAACTGCTGGCGACCCCGGCCGACCATTCCTCTCTGTGGCCGCTGGAAATAACCCGCAGGCCCTCTTTTGCCTGCGAAACCACGGGATCTCATAGCGCCCATCCCTCGCTGGCCGTAGGCGCCTCCAAAACGCCGCTGCCCTCGGCCGGCAATCCTTCTGCCCTCCTGTATCCTTTGCCGGAGTTGTCTAATCTGCCTGATGGCTTGACCTATCTTTTCCCTGTCATTTTCCCGATAGGCGTCAATAAGTCTTTCCAAATGCCCGTCAAATTCAGTTCCGAAAGCCCCGCCTCGGCCTTGTCCACCCAGACGGTTCCTTGGCATATTGCGCCTTCTAAGCTCCCTGCGCTCAAGAGCCTCAAGCCTGGCGGTTTCCCGCCCCTCAGCCTCCTGTTTTTGCACCTGTTCCTGCGCCGCCGGAGCCTTGAAGGGTTCCTCTACCGCCGATAGATTGCTAACCAAACCAAGCAATCCAATGCTGATAAAAATTAAAGTAAGTTTCTTAACCATCTTAAATTCCTTTCCGCATACGATTCTGAATAATTGCACCACTGCCCGACGATTCTCGTCCATTATTAAGCGAAGGGCTCCTGGAATATTGAAAATAAGCTTCTTAAACATTTTTTTGCCCCAAATTAACGTTCTATTTGCTATATTCCCTACTTCTACAGATTAAGACGCTACAAATGCCCTGAATATTGCAATTACGCCACAATCTTTCCAATAGCAGATTACTCCGCCCCCTTTTTTTTCCCCCTTTTTGCCTATTTTAACCCCCACCCCTCGAGAAGCCCGAAATCCTCACCCTCCGACAACACCACCCAGGCACGCATATCCGCTTTCCTGATGCGTACAGGCTCAATAGCTTCGATCTTGTCGAGCCAGACAAGAAAGCCGAACCTCGAATCAGCTTTACTTTGCCAGTATTGATCCGAACCGCAAATCAAGTGGTTATATTCTTTCTTCAGTCTCAAAATGTCTTCAGGTGTCAGATTTTCAAAGGTTTTGACCGCTGCGGCCTCAGCGGTGGCACATACGGGCCCACAACTCAACTTCAGAAATATCTTGTCACCGACCTGAATTCTGCCATAACCCATGCGCCTTGACCTGGTAAAACGAGACTCAACTCGCTTACGGCCGGAAAGTATTGCCTCCAAATAAGGCGCTTTCAGGATTGCCAGATGATAATTTTTCATAATTTTATCGCTTTATCCTAAAAACTATTCCAATAAATGGCAACTCTTTTGACGATTGCCCCGGAAAAATCTATAATCTGACTGCCCGATTAAGGAAAAAAAGATGCAGCTTATTCTTACAATTGTTCTGATAGTATTAATATTATTTGTCCTTGCGCTGCTGGTCTGGCTTATCAGCACAATTTTTGCCGGCCGAAAAGATTTAGCGACCCACTCGGCAGGTATCAATTTTCTCCAACAGCAGCTTGAGGCATTGAAAGCCTCACACGATGTCACTCGTGAAAGCCTGCAGAATTCGCTTATAAAAAGCCAGACCACCCTGAACGAAAACCTTCAATCAAACCAGAAAGTCCTCGGCCGGCTAAACAGCCAAATAGGCGAACTCCAGGGCACGAACAAACAAATGATGCGCTTCGGAACCGATGTAAAAAGACTCCAGGATATCTTAAGCAGCCCCAAACTCCGCGGACAAATGGGCGAATGGTCACTTAAGAACCTGCTCGAAAACATCCTCCCCAAAGACAGCTATCAGCTTCAATACGCATTCAAAGATGGCGGCATGGTCGACTGTGTCATTAAAATGACCGACTACCTCGTCCCCATCGACGCCAAGTTCCCTCTGCCCGCTTTCGAAAGACTCCTCGCCGCCGAAACCGACGAGGATAGAACCAGGCTCCGCAAACAGTTCTTAAAAGATGTCACCATCCATATCGACAAAATCGCCTCGAGTTATATCAAGCCCACGGAAGGGACTCTCGACTTCGCGATGATGTATATACCCGCCGAAAACATCTACTATGAGACAATCGTAAAATCCGACGGCGACACGAAGGATATTGTCCAACAGGCCCTGGAGAAAAAAGTTATACCCATCTCGCCGAATCTATTGTACGCCTACCTTATGACGGTAGTAATGGGGCTCCACGGCCTGCAGATCGAAAACCAGGCGGCCCAGATACTCCGAAACCTCAAAAAACTGAATTCCGGTTTCGCGGATTTCGCCGGAAGCTGGGACACCCTCGGCACACATCTGCGTAACTCCACCAACAAATACGACGAAGCCGACAAAAAACTCAACAAGTTCGGCCTCCAACTCGAGCAGATTCAGTCCGACCAGACAGAAACGACCTGAAAAAATGACCGAAGCTGACCATAATCAAGTCAAACCCCTGATTCCAAACCCGCCTAAAGGCCTTGCGATTTTTGCCATCGTAGGCCCGTCCCTGATATGGTGTGCCGAGTATATCGGTTCCGGCGAAGTCATACTCGCCACAAGAACAGGCGCGATACTCGGCACCGGTGTACTCTGGGCGGTCGTGGTGGGAATATTCCTGAAATACTGGATAGGCCTCAGCGGCGCACGATACACCGTATGCACCGGAGAAGCCATGATAGATATGTTCAATCGAATGCCCGGACCTTCCCACTGGGCTGTCTGGATCGTTCTTGTGGCCCAGTTCGCCAGCGCCACTATTTCAATAGGTGCCATCGCCGCCGCATCGGGCGTCTTCATAAGCGCCCTTTTGCCCATCAATCCCCACCTTGGTGGATGGTTCGTCAGCTTCTTTGCTCTGGCGGTAGCCTGGACAGGCTTCTTCGGCCTTCTGAAAATAGTTATGAGCTTTTTCGTACTCGTGATCGTCCTGGGCGTTTTGTATGTGGCAGGACACGTCTTTCCCGGATTCACGCAATTCCTGCAGGGCCTTACATTTCAACTGCCCCCCGTTCCCGAATGGGCTCTCGCCGCCGAAGGGGTAAGCCGGAATCCCTGGCGCGAAATACTGCCACTGATAGGCTGGGGCGCGGGCGGTTTTGCCAGCCAGGTCTGGTATACTTACTGGGTACTGGGCGCTGAATATGGCGCCGCTGCTGGAAGAGGTTACGGCCGCAGTGCCGACCTGACCATGCTCAAAAACCTCACACGAGAAAGTGCGCAAAAAATAAAACTCTGGTGCAGGGTCGTCTACACCGATGCCACTTTGGCTTTTGTAATAGGAACCGTGGTAACCTGCGGTTTTTTGATCGCCGGGGCAGGCATCTTAGGGCCCAACAAAGTTATCCCCGATGGCGCAGGTGTCGCCACCGAACTATCAACGATCTTTTCAACCAGGTGGGGTAGTTTCGGCGGCATATTTTTTCTCATCGCCGGTTCTTCAGCGCTGATCGCAACCCTCGTCGGACAACTCGCCGGCTGGCCCCGACTGCTCGCCGATTCCTGCAGGATTTGCATCCCGGCAATTGGCAGAAAATTTTCTTGGAAAACACAATTTCGCTTTTTCCTGGTCTTTTTCTTCTTCACAAATATGATAATAGTCTTTAAGATGTCAATGAAACCGGTTTTCCTTATCAAGCTGTCGGCAATTCTCGACGGTTTGCTTCTGACGCCTTTTCAAGCCCTTTGGGTAGGTATCGCCCTGTTCGTGGTAATGCCAAAAATGCTCTCTAAAGAAGCTGCGGCCGTTCTAAAGCCCTCGATATTCTTCGCTGTCGGCCTGATTGCCGCGTTTCTTGTGTTCGCGTATTTTTGCGTATTTCAAATACCATCTGTTTTTTGAACTAAAATGGAGGTGATGTATTGAAAGCATTAGTTCTCACAAAACCGAATTGTTTCGAATACAAAGATTTCCCG